>JAYSPJ010000259.1:0-3965 GCA_043722155.1 Bradyrhizobium sp. | reverse complement strand
GTCGCAGCGGTAGCGCCCGCCCGACGAGCGGGCGCTGCAGCGCATCTTCCAGTTGGCCCGCAGCCAGTTGCGCCTCGATCAGGGTTTCCGTGTGCGCCTGCTCGGCGCTCGCGGTCTCGAACGCGGCGCTCGCCAGCGCCAGTCGATCGGTCTCGCCGGTTCGAAACAGGGCTGACGTCACCCGCTCGTTGTCGCGTCGCGCGGATAGCGCCGCTTCCGCAGCCTTCAACTTGCGCAACGAGAACTCGCAGGCCGCGAGCGCCTGCTCCGTTTCGCCGATGGTGCGTGCTTGCAGTGCCAGGAAGTTCGCCGCAGCCTGTTGGCGCCTGGCCTGTGCTTCGGCGATGGGACCCTCATTGCGGTTCAGAATCGGCAATTCGACCGGCAGGCCGAGTACCCACTTGCCATCACCCTGATCCCAGCTATAGCCCGCCCGCAGGCGAAAGTCCGGATACTGTCTGGCAATTTCCAGCCGAAGCGCCTCCTGCGTCTCCTCGTAAGCCGAAAGCGCAACGCGCACATCCGCGCGGTTGAGCAACGCCTCACGCTGTGCATCCCGGGTCGGAATCGTGGCGCAGTCCGCCATCCGATCGAGATCGGCAAACGACAAGGTGACGCCATCGAGAGCGACCGATGGCAATCCGAGCGCGGCAGCCAGCCGTGTTCGCTGTGTCGCCCGTTGCCTGCCGATTTCGTTGATCCCGAGTTCGATTCGCGCGAGCGCGAGCCTTGCCTGGGTGACCTCCGGCTGTGCTATCAGACCCAACGCCTGGCGCCGTTCGAGCAGCGCCACCAGTTCCTGAAGGCGTGAGTGCTGATGCTCGAGAACGGCGTCGATCGGATACAGGCCGATGAGCCTGTCTCGCAAACGGCTGCGTACCTGCCATGCGGCTTGCTCGATGCGGAAACGCGCCGCCTGCGAGTGCTGTGCCGCCTGCGCGATGCGATAGCCGCGTTTGCCGGCGGTCTCGATGGGAATGTCGATGAGCAAGCCGAGTGTCCAGGGCGACACGCCGCCCAGGGCCGTCGTGTTGTAGCCCAGCGTCGGCCCTAGTAGCTGGGGGTTCGGCCGCTGCCCCGCCGTAATGACCGCCGCTTTCGCGACACCCCAATCGGCACGCACCACATCGAGGTCGGGGTGATAGTAGAACGCGACCAGCGTCAGCCGATCGAGGTCCCACGAGGTCGGGGGCCAAGGCGCATCCGCGCGATCGAGGTTTGCGTGGAGAAAATTCCGCAGCTCGGGCGCGTCGAGCGTTCGCGCTTCATACCCCGAAAGGCTGGCTCCCGGAGACAGCGGCTGGTCGTGATAGCGCTGCGTCGTACAGCCGGCCGCGCAGAAGGCCAGAACGACGATCAAGCGGAAAGGATAGCGTCTTGCGGGGTTCATAACCCGCGATACTAGAACAGCCCGGGTGTCGCAAAGCCGACTGGAAGATGACGATAGGTCGACGAGAAGATTGCACAACCGTAATCTTTGCGGGGGGTGGACGCCGCCGACGCGACCGGCAAGATCGCCGCGATCCGCTTCACGGAAAGGTCAGTGTGACCACCGTTCCGCGGCCCGCCTCGCTCGCGATCGCAACCGCACCGCCATGAAGCGTGGCGATGGACCTGACGATGGCGAGCCCGAGGCCAAAGCCTTCGCCCTCCCGGGTGCGGGCGGCGTCTGCCCGATAGAATCGTTCGAACACATGAGGCAGATGCTGCGGCTCGATCCCGCAGCCGGTATCGCTCACCCTGATTGCCACCGCTGAGGCGGCCACATGGTCCACGCCGATCCGGACTATTCCTCCTCGCGGCGTGTAGCGCAATGCATTGGAGACGAGATTGGCAAGTGCGCGCCGCAGCAGTATCGGATCGACGGAAACCTCGGCGTTGCCGCGTGCCTGAATCGTGATGCCGTGTTCCGCAGCCAGCGCCTCGTAGGCTTCGCAGACAGCCAATGCCTCGGCGCCGGCATCCACCCGCTTGCGGTCGATCTGGCGGGTCGCATGCTCGGCACGCGCCAGAAAAAGCAGGCTGTCGACCAGGCCGCCGAGGCGAGCGTACTCTTCGAGGCTCGATTCGAGGACCTCGCGATACTCCTGGGGCGAGCGGCCGTGCATGAGCACGACTTCGGCTTCGCCCCGCAGGATACCTAGCGGTGTGCGCAACTCATGCGCGATATTCTCCGAGAACCTCTCCAGTGTCTGAAACCCGTTTTCCAGCCGATCCAGCATGGCGTCGAAGCTTCTTGCCAGCTCGGTCAGTTCGCCCGGCCACTCGCTCTTTCCAAGCCGAAACTGCAGGCGTCTGGTTTCGATTTGCCGGACGATTTCCGTCAGTTCCTCGATCGGACGCATCCCACGGCGGGTGACATACCATGTCGAGAGCGAGAACAGCAGCAATCCGCCCAGGAGAATGGCACCCATGCGATTGCGGTAAGTCGTCAGCAGTTCTTCTTCACCGCTTCGGTCGATGGCTAGTTGGATGATCCTCGGGTTGCCGACGCCGACGGCGGGCATCCCGGCCGCAGCGGCCCGGAAGGGGCGACCGGTCGTGCTGGCCAGATCGAACAGTTCCACCGCCGTTGGACCCGGCATCCGCATTCCCGGGAAAAGCCGGACGGGTAGCGCGTCGGTCATCCCCGCGGTTTCGGCGATCACCGACCCATCGGCGCCGAGCAGACGGATATGAAGCCGCGAAGAACCGCCGCTACCACTTTCGCGCGCGATTTCGGTGGCAACTTCCGTCGGCGTCCCGACGCCTCCCGCGAGCATTCGCACGAGCACGCCCATCCGTTCGGAGAGGAACTGGTCGTCGTCCCGATCCAGGCCATTGGCGAGCGTCCGGTATAGCAGAAGCGTGGCAGCCGCCAGCAGCAGAAAACCACAGGTGGCCTGCCACAAAGTCAATCTGGCGGCGATGGAAAGCGGATGACGCGGGCCGGTTGCGCCGGCCGTGGCCAAGCCCTGCCTACGGGCGATCTTCGAGAACATAGCCCATGCCGCGCACCGTATGGATCAGCTTGCACTCGAACGGGTCGTCCAGTTTTGCCCGCAAGCGGCGGACTGCGACATCGACGACGTTCGTATCGCTGTCGAAGTGCATATCCCAAACGTGTTCGGCGATCAGGGTGCGGGACAACACTTCACCGCTTCGGCGCGCGAGGAAACCGAGCAGCGCGAATTCTCGTGGTGTCAGGTCGAGCTTCCGGTCTCCGCGGACGGCCCGATAGCGCAGCAGGTCTATTCTGAGATCGGCAATCTGAAGCGTGTCGGGCCGGCGCTCCGGTCCTCGGCGCAGCAGCGAACGCACTCGTGCCAGCAACTCCGAAAATGCAAAGGGCTTCACCAGGTAGTCGTCCGCGCCCAGTTCCAGGCCTTTCACTCGATCGCTGACCGCGTCTCTGGCCGTCAGGAACAGCACGGGGACGCGAATACCTCGGGACCGCACATCGTCGATCACTGCCCAGCCGTCCCGCCCGGGCAGCATCACATCGAGGATCATCAGGTCGTAGGACACCGTTACGACGAGCGCGAGCGCTTCGTCGCCATCGGTCGCTACATCCACGACGAACCCGCTCCCGCGCAGCCCCTTGGCAAGATACGCGGCGCTTTTCGGCTCGTCCTCTACGACGAGTATCTTCATGATGCCGATGATATTCGGCTCTCGCCTTCGCGAGGTTGCCGCTTCACTCCCGCCCCCGAAATATTCGTCAACATCAGGAACACCACCGGCATCACCAGCAGCACCAGTGGCAACTGGACCAGCAACCCCGACACGATCGCGACCGCGAGCGGCTGCTGCATCGCCGCGCCTTCGCCCCAGGCAAAAGCCAGCGGCAACAGCGCCAGGATGGCGGCGAAGGTCGTCATCGCGATCGGGCGCATGCGGTTCAGGCCGGCTGCGACCAGGGCGTCGGCCTCGTTGCCGCCGGCGCGGCGCACGGTTTCGTATTCGGAGAAATAGAAGATGGCGAC
>JAYSPJ010000258.1:0-1533 GCA_043722155.1 Bradyrhizobium sp. | reverse complement strand
CGGAGCGCCGGGGTGATGAACTTGGTGCAAATATCGCGCTCACTGAGCGATCGCTTCTCCATGCAGTCATTTCCTGGCCGCGCGATGCGCCGTGACAGCAGCAAATCGGATAAATGTTTTGTTTTGAGACCTTAAACGGGATTCATCGCGCTGGGCAACGGTCTTCACAGTTGGCCTGTAAAACCTCGACATCGTTCACACGGCATTCCAGGGGTTGATCACGTCAATGCCGCAGCCCTCAAAATCTTTAACGTTTCGCGTCGCGATGGCCGCATCACAGGCACGGACAATCGCGGCGATCTGGCAGTCGGCATCCATGATCGGCTTGCCCGCTGCGCGGCGCGCGGCGGCTATTTCGGCGTAACTACGGGCGGCGGGGCTGTCGAAGGGCAGGATGCGGCCCGCGAAGTCCTGATCGATCATCGCATCGATGGCACCGACAAGGCGATCGCGACGCTGCCCGGCGGGCAGGATGGCCGCACCCGTGCGCAATTCAGCCTCGCTGATCGCCGTTAGGAACAGGGCGTCAGCGGCATGACCGGCGAACCATGCCAGGACCGCAGGGTCCGGGTTGGAGCGCATCAGTTCGGACACGACGTTGGTGTCGATAATGATCATGCGTCACTCAAAATCCGGCGAGGCGCGCATCGGGGTTCGGTCAGGCAGAGGCAAATCAACGCCGCCCAGCGCCGCGAACCGTGCGTGGATCGCTTGGCCGAGGTTCCGCGGGGCGCTGGGCTGGCCGACAACCTGCCGCAGGATATCGCGCGCCTCTTCCTCCATCGACCGCCCGTGTTCAGCCGCCCGCACACGCAGGCGGCGCTTCACATCATCGTCAAGGTTCCGAATCGTTATGCTGGCCATGGCACCCTCCGGTTGCAGTACCAAAGCTAGGCAATGATTGCAGTGCAATCAAGCGACTTTTGCCCGATTTGCAGCGGAACCGCTATCGCTTTCCACCACCCGCAACCTTGGCTTCAACATTTCCCCTACCGCATTCACCCCGGCGCGCAGCGGTGAGTCGATCAGGTGGGCATAGCGCTAGGTGGTGCCGATCTGGGTGTGGCCGAGCAGCCGCCCGATCATTTCCAGCGACGCCCCGCCCGAGACCAATAGCGAGGCAAAGGTGTGGCGCAGGTCGTGGATGCGGACGTCTGGGATTTCGGCCTGAACGCGCATCCGTTCCCAGAACCGTTTGAGATCGACCACCGGCTGGCCTGGCACATCGCCGGGGAAGAGGAATGGGCAGCCCTTGGGCACGGCGTCACCGCGCAGCCGGATCAGGGCCACGGCCTCATGCGAGATCGGCACGCGATGGACGCGGCGCTGTTTGGTGTAGGCTGCCTGCTTGGTCCAGATTGCCAGATCGAGGTTGAATTGATCGAAGGTGGCGGTGCGGGCTTCGCCGCAGCGCGCGCCGGTCAGCATGCACAGTCGAATGATCCCGGCGGCGCGCTGATCGGGATCGGCGCAGAGGGCGTCGGCGAGGCGCTGGATTTCGTCAAAGGAGAGAAAGCGTTCGCGGGCGGTTTC
>JAYSPJ010000257.1:0-2115 GCA_043722155.1 Bradyrhizobium sp. | reverse complement strand
GCGACCTTTGCCGAGGCCAACGCCTGGCGCGACCGCTTCGCCGCCGTGGCCTATGAGACGGGCGGCAAATTCGACCCGCGCTATTACCAGTATAACGCGATCGAAAAGACGCTGGCTGCCATTGCGGCGGGCAAGGACCGCGTGCTGCTGACCCTCGCCACCGGCACCGGCAAGACCGCGATCGCCTTCCAGATTGCGTGGAAGCTGTTCCAGGCGCGTTGGAACCTTGGCGACTGGAAGGCGGGGACCGAGCCTACCCGCCGCCCGCGCATCCTGTTCCTGGCCGATCGCAACATACTCGCCGATCAGGCCTATAACAGCTTTTCCGCCTTCGACCCCGATGCGCTGGTGCGGATTACACCCGCCGAAATCCGCAAGAAGGGCCGAGTGCCCAAGAATGGCAGCGTGTTCTTCACGATCTTCCAGTCGGTGATGGCGGATGGCGGGGCCGAGGAAGAGCCCGCCTTCAACTATCAGGATTATCCGCCCGACTTCTTCGATTGCATCATGATCGACGAATGCCACCGCGCCGGGGCCAAGGACGGCAGCGAGTGGCGCGGGATCCTCGATTACTTCGCGCCAGCCGTGCAGATCGGCCTGACCGCCACGCCCAAGCGCAAGGACAACGTCGATACCTACGCCTACTTCGGCGAGCCGGTTTATACCTACTCGCTGAAAGAGGGGATCAACGACGGATATCTGACCCCGTTCAAGGTGGTCGAGCTGGGCACGACGATCGACAGCTATGTCTTCACCCCCGGCGACCAGATCGCGGCGGGCGAGGTGGAAGAGGGCAAGCGCTATGGCGAGGCCGAGTTCAACCGCAAGATCGAGATCGAGGCGCGCGAGCGCTACCGCGTGAAGATCTTCATGGAGCGGATCAACCAGCGTGAGAAGACGCTGGTGTTCTGCGCGACGCAGGACCACGCGGCCAGGGTCCGCGACCTGATCAACCAGGCCAAGACCAGCACCGACCCGAACTATTGCGTGCGCGTGACGGCCAATGACGGGGCGATGGGCGATCAATGGCTGCGCGTCTTCCAGGACACTGAAAAGACCGTTCCGACGATCCTGACCACCTCGCAGAAGCTGTCCACCGGGGTGGACGCGCGGAATATCCGCAACATCGTGCTGATGCGCCCCGTCACCAACATGATCGAGTTCAAGCAGATCATCGGGCGCGGCACGCGACTGTTCGACGGGAAGGACTATTTCACGATCTACGATTTCGTGAAGGCGTACGAGCTGTTCAACGATCCCGAGTGGGATGGCGAACCGCTGGAGCCTGACCCACCAGGCAAGCCGCGCGGGCCGAAGCCCGAAGGTGGCGAAGAAGCCGGGTACGAGCCAACCGGGGGCGACGAGGCCGGCGATCCACCGAAACAGCGGCTGGTGATTACGCTGGCCGATGGCAAGGAGCGCACTTTCCAGCACATGAGCGCGTCCACCTTCTGGGACGCATCGGGCAAGCCAATTTCAGCAACACAGTTTGTTGAGCGCCTGTTCGGCAAGCTGCCCGAACTATTCCGCGATGAAGCCGAGCTTCGGAAGATATGGAGCCAGCCGGAAACCCGCGCCGCCTTGATTGCCGGTCTGGCCGAACGCGGCTTCGATGGGGAGCAGCTGGCGCAAGTCCGGGGTATGATCGACGCGCAGGAGTCCGACCTCTTCGACGTGCTCAACTACATCGCCCACACCAAGCATCCATTGAAGCGGGCGGAGAGGGCCAACGCGCATCGCGCCGACATCTTGTCCCGCTATGATGCCAAGCAGCAGGCCTTCCTCGATTTCGTGTTGTCGCAGTACGTGGCCGAGGGCGAAGCGGAACTCGGGATGGACAAGCTGCCAGACTTACTCGACCTAAAATACGGATCGCCGAGCGATGCTGTGCGCGAGCTGGGCAGCGTGGCGGAAATCCGGAGCACGTTTCGCGGCTTCCAGGCCCACCTTTACGATCCCGAAGTCGGGGAAAAGGATCGCCGCCGATAGCGGCCCACGCGCGTCAACGGGGGCCTTTTTGGGGGCCTATTCATAATCGTTGCACTTTTTAACTAACAAAAACAATGTCTTGAGAGCGTCATTCGAGTCCTCTCCTGGCACCATCGGCCGTTCCGA
>JAYSPJ010000256.1:0-2136 GCA_043722155.1 Bradyrhizobium sp. | reverse complement strand
GGCTGGCCCTTGGAGATCGACTGGATGCCGGCGCGCATGATTTCTGAAAAATACGCCGCCTCGAACATGATGAAGGTGACGAGTGCGGAGGTGAATGCGCCGACGCTGATCGGGCGCGACGCGCCGGTCAGCCATTGCCCGACATAGGGCACCAGGAAATAGAACCAGAAGATCACCAGCACCAGCGGCAATGACCGCATGAAGTCGACGTAAAGTCCGGCGATGCGGCCGAGCAGCTTGTAACCGGACAGCCGCATCAGGGCGATCAGCGTCCCGAAGATGATCCCGCCGAGCGCGGAAAGCCCGGTCAGGGTCAGCGTAAACGTCATGCCGTCGAGGAAGAGATAGCCGAACGAACGGCGGATAACGTCGAAATCGAAATTGGCGAACATGTTCAGCTATTTCCCCGTGATGTAGCCGGGGATCGCCAGGCTGCGTTCGAGGAAACGCATGCCGGTGACGACGACGATGTTGATCAACAGATACATCACGGTCGCGGCGGTGAAGGCCTCGAACACCTGGAACGAGAATTCCTGCATCGACCGCGCCTGGCCGGTCAGTTCGATCAGGCCGATGGTGATCGCAACCGCGGTGTTCTTGATGGTGTTGAGGAACTCCGAGGTCAGCGGCGGCATGATGATGCGAAACGCGATCGGCAACAGCACGTAGCGATAGGCCTGCAGCGTGGTCAGCCCGAGCGCGGTGGCGGCCTGTTTCTGGCCGCGCGGCAGCGAGGCGATGCCGGCAGCCAGTTGCACGGCGACGCGCGCCGACATGAACAGGCCGATCCCGATTGCCGCGGTATAGAACGGCGCATTGGACATCTGCTTCAGCCACAGTCCCCAGCTCCGCGGCAGCAATTCCGGCAGTACGAAGAACCAGAGGAACAGCTGCACCAGAAGCGGCATGTTGCGGAAGAATTCGACGTAAGCGAAGCCGACCCAGGAGGCGGTCTTCGACGGCAGCGTCCGCAGCACGCCGATGACACAGCCGAACACCAGCGCGACGATCCAGGCAAAGACCCCGGTCTGGACGGTAAGCCACAGTCCCGACAGCAGCATATCGAAATAGGTACCGGTCCCGCCCGGGGCCGGCTCGAAGAAGATACTCCAGTTCCAGTTGTAACTCACGAAGACCTACCGTCCGCTACACCGCCGAGACTTGCCCATGCAATGGCCGGGCCATTGCATGGGCGGAAGCTCGGTACGGCCGGTTACTTGTAGGAATCAGGATCCGGAGAATCGGAAGGCTTGGCGAACTCGTTCTTCAGTTCCGCCCCGATCGGCACATTGAGGTTCAATCCCTTCGGCGGGATCTTCTGGGTGAACCATTTGTCGTAGATCTTCTGGCCCTCGCCACCCTGATAGAGCGCCGCGGTCGCGGCATCGACCACCTTCTTGAAGGCCGGGTCGTCCTTGCGCAGCATGATGCCGTAGGGCTCGGGCTTGGAGAACGCGTCCTTCGAGATGACGTAGTCGCCCGGCGCTTTCGAGCCGGCAATCAGGCTCGCCAGCAGAATGTCGTCCATCACGAAGGCGACGGCGCGGTCCGTCTCCACCATCAAGAAGGCTTCGGCGTGGTCCTTGGCCGGAATGATGTTGACATTGAGACTACGCGCGGCGTTGGCCTCGGTGAGCTGCTTGATGTTGGTGGTGCCCGACGTCGAAACCACCGGCTTGCCCTTGAGATCGTCGATCGAATTGATCTTGCTCGATTTCTTGGAGACGTAGCGGCTCGCGGTGAGGAAGTGGGTGTTGGTGTAGGCGACCTGCTTCTGCCGCTCGACATTGTTGGTCGTCGAACCGCATTCGAGATCGATCGTGCCGTTGGCCAGCAGCGGAATACGGGTCGATGACGTCACCGGATTGAGCTTGACCTCGAGCTTGTCGAGCTTGAGCTCCTTCTTCACGGCATCGACGATCTTGTAGCAGATGTCCATGGCGTAGCCGATCGGCTTCTGGCTGTCGTCGAGATAGGAGAACGGTATCGAGGAATCGCGGAAGCCGAGCGTGATGGCGCCGGTTTCCTTGATGTTCTTCAGCGTCCCCGTCAGATCCTCGGCTAGCGCCGGGCCTGCGCACAACGCGGCGGTGAGCGCGAAGCCGATGATGGTCTGATGTTTCATACCTGTACTCC
>JAYSPJ010000255.1:0-6624 GCA_043722155.1 Bradyrhizobium sp. | reverse complement strand
CCGTATAGGACTGCACCCATCGCAGGTAAAGGTCGACGCGAACCAGCGGCCAGACGGCAATGCCGCCGACGTACCAGCGGTCGACCGGAAACTCGCGCTCGCATGACTCGAACATGGCCCGCAAGCGCTGCGGCAATGGCTCCACGAGCGCTGGCGCAACCATCAGGTCCCTGTCGCCCATACAATCGCGATGTGCGAACCCGGACCGGGGAAAGGATAGGCCTTCAAGCAAAAATCCGCTCCACGATTTGCATGCTTCGCATGGCATCGCAGAGAGACGGCAACACGCGCGGACCACCCATGGCGGCAGCCACCGCGTGCGTAGCCTGGACATGCAGGCCGGCCTTGTATGCGGTGTCACGCGGGTCGGCATCGATCGGTACCAAGCGCCTGCTGCCAGCCTCCTGGAACGCGGCCTGCTCCAGTGGTCGTAGTTCCCAGCGCTTTTGCGGTGTGCTGATGGTTACCGCCCAAGGACCGGGACCGTTCCATACACCCTCATAGAGGCCGACATCGCCGCTGCTGAACAGGAGTTTCGACACTACTACGCCCGGTTGCGACGGGACCCAGCGCACCACCGGTTCGACCGATACCACTTTGCCGCGCGCGAACAGCGAGAAGTAATCGATCACGTGGATGGAATTGGCGTACATCCAGTTGGCCACTACCTTGGCGGGTTGTCCTGCCAAGAGTGCAGCGGCCTGATCCTGTTGGTCCTGCACGCGAACGTAGCGGGGCCCGGGAATGCCGACCAGATCGGCCAATGCGGCGCGTGTGGCACCGTACCAGCGACGGTTGAGGCCCACCATCACTGCGGAAGCACGAACTCCGGCCGCATCGATGATGGACTGCGCGTCAGCCACGTCATAACCGGCCGGCTTTTCAAGAAGGATGCTCCAGGGATGCGCAAGGCAGGCACGCGCAACGCCGTTCATCTCCAGTTCAGGCACCGACACCACAACGAGATCGGGCCGGCACTTTTCGTATAGATCCGCCACCGATTCGCAGACGCGGGCGATGCCGAGTGCATCGGCCGCCTGAAGCGCCTGCTCCCTTCCCCGGCTGTAAAGGCCTGCCAGTTCCACCCCAGGGACGGCGGCGAAGGCCTTGGCATGCTCGCGCGTCATGAAACCCGCGCCGACAAATGCGACGCGACAAGAGGTTGCTGCGTGGTCCGAAGCCATGATCATGCCCAAGGAAAGATGCGGTCCCTTGCAACACGCGGATCGCCAATGACGATCGACGCATTGCCGTTCTCGGCCGACCAGTAGGCAGCCGCCAATGCCTCCAGCGCCATTCTTGCGTCTTCACCGGACGGATAGTCCCGGCCTGCCAGCAAGGCTGCGAGCACCGCCTGGGTCGGCGCGATCACATCCGCGGGCGCGATCTCCTGATCGGTGTCCAGCCACGGCATCCCGTATCGGGTGGTCGGCATGTCGAGGTGCTCCGCCTTGCGCACGCTCAGCACCATGCGGCCGGCAAGTTCATCGATCGCGATCTGGCCATGGCGCGCCGCGTATACCACCCGGACACCGTGCCCCTGGTCGGCGCTGCAGTCAAGGTAGAAGCGCTTGCCGGAAGCCGTCTCCACGCGGATCGAACCCGCGCGATCCTCGAATTGGGGTCCGCGCGGATTGGGCACGCCGCCGGAGGAAAACCACGCAGACACCCGGGCAGGGGCCTCGCCGGTGATGAAGCGGAACATTTCGAGGTAGTGGCTGCCGTTCATTGCAAGGCCGAAATTGCCGGCAACGACTGTCACCGCGGTTACGCCGCCATAGGATCCGGACTCGAGCAACGCCTTGGGCCGGACGTATTGCTCCATGAAACGCATCTGGTGGTTGATTGCCAGCCGCGCGCCGTGCCGCTCACATGCTTCAATCATGCGGTCGCATTGCGACAATGAAACCGCCATCGGTTTTTCGCAAAGGATGAGTTTGACGCCGCGCTCCGCAGCCGCGATCACCAGTTCCGCGTGTGCCGGGGCAGTGGTGGCGACAATCAACTGATCAGGCACCATGCGGGACAGGAGCGCAAAGCCATCGGCATAGCATGCCTCCATCGCGATACCGAATTCACCCGCGGCACGCGCAACCGCGTCCGGGTTTGCGTCGGCGATAGCG
Organism: Bradyrhizobium sp.; assembly: GCA_043722155.1. Lineage (GTDB taxonomy): Bacteria > Pseudomonadota > Alphaproteobacteria > Rhizobiales > Xanthobacteraceae > Bradyrhizobium. Next base: position 4,501 of record JAYSPJ010000255.1, on the reverse strand, counting down.
GCAATGCGCATGCCGAGATTGTGAAGTACCTGCCCGTGGCGCAATCCCATCCGCCCCAGGCCGACTATTGCCGCGCTTCCGATACTCATGTCCTGATTCCCTATACCTTGCTAGCGGCCGAAGAGGCGCAGCACCACGCCCAACACACTTCCCCGCACCCTTTGCTTCAGACCGTCCCAACGGAACAGCGGCACCCAGGCGGGATTGGTCTCTTCTGTCCAGCGCAGAAACTCCTCCCAGGAGCCGGCCTCCAGCCGCACCATCTCCTGCACATTCATGCGCACCATCGCCGCCAGAACGGGGTCGGGATCAAGATACTTGACGATGCCCTTGGCCTGCGTGACCGCCGCCCGCACCTGTTCCTGCGGCGTCTGGTCGACCTCGAGTGCAACCCGCTTTACCGTGCGCGCCCACTGACTTGGCCGATATGTCAGCTGGTGATAATGGAACGTATCCTCGATCCGTCCCTCTTTGCCACCGCCCTTCTTGACGATGTCGGCGAGAACGTAATCTTCCTGGCGATAGACGAAGTCGTCGTCGATGCGCGAGATGCCCTTTTCGAATGCCGCCTTGCGCCCCATCTGGCTGCCCGCGTAGGGCCGGGTGTGATCCACCAGACGGTACTCCACCATCACCGTCATCTGCTGGGGGCAACCAAACCAGTCGTATTCCGCCTGATGCGTACGCATGGTGTCAAACCACCCTGGTGGGATATAGACATCCGAATGCACGTAGATGAACCACTCGGACGTCACTTCCTCGATCAACTTGCGCAGGCTGAAGCCCAACGAGACGAATTGCCTGTGGTCGAACACTTCGACACGGGGAAACTCCTGTGCAATGTCGAGGGAGTCGTCCTTGCAACCGCCATCACCAATCAACAGGCGCCGAATCGGGATTTCACGGTAAAGCGAATGCAGGTTGACGCGCCACAATTCGTTGGTGTGGATGATCGGGATGATCACGTCAACCGCCCCGTCGGGGTTGCCGGCAAAACGATCCGTGAATTCATGCGGCGCGAAGTATTCGCGGAATATCGAGCGCTGCGGACTTTTCAATTCCAACTTGACACTCCGTCTGGTCGGCCGGGTCCGAAATGTGGTCCCGTCCCGCCGTTCAACCAACCCCCATCCTGGCGACCCACACTGATGCCGGCACAGAGATCAACATGACCGGTTCGCCCTCCATCCACCCGGGCAGGTAGCATCATTCCCCGGAGGGGCGCATCACGATCTGCATCTTGTAACCGCTATGGGAACCGAGCACCAATTCACTGGACAGGAACGCCAAATCAGGCTGCGGCTCGAAGCTGCCGAGATAGGGGTCGTCGTACCCCAGGTGGTTCTGGATTACCTTCAATTCGTCAATCACGGTTTCGAAATGCAGTATCTCCATCCCGATCCGCGAGCAAAGCACCTTGATGGCGTGAGGCGAATAAAGGTTGACATGCTCGACGCCGTCGAACATGTGACACTTCTCGTGGAGGACCCTTGCGGCCAATGAGGCCGAATTCGGAATCTGCAAAAAAATCAGGCCGCCGTCGCCAAGCCGCTTCGCGGCCTCCCGCAATTGCGATTCGCCGGACTTGATGTGCTCGAACACATCCCACATGGTGATGACGTCGTATTTCTCGTGCGGCGGCAATTCGCGCAACTCGACGCTGTGGACCACGTCGCCCTTGCCGACACTTAGTTCGCGCTCCGCGCGATTGAGTTCAATACCGCTGGATTGCCAGCCGCGGCGCTTCGAAACATCGAGAAACAGGCCGTCCGAAGAGCCCACATCGAGCAGGGTGCCGGGCGTCCGATGCCGTGCAATCAGGTTCAAACCCTTCTCGTAGATGGAGGTGTAGAACCCCAATTCATTGACATGGCGCACCGCGTTGAAATCGATGTTCCTATTGTAGTAATCGATCAGGACATCGTCCTTGAACACCGGGTTGGTGAAAACCATGGTGCATGCCAGGCACTTGACATAGGTGCCGCCGTTCTTGGTGAACATGCGACGTGCCGTGCCACCACCGCAGGCGGGACACGACCGGAATTCAACGTGCTTCTCGTCGAGCAATTGGGTGGCAGGATCGATGTACCGCGCGAGCTTTTCCTGGAAAGCTCGGTATCCGACGAAATGACTCGCATGGAGCTTCTTGACGCTGCTGTCGTCGCCTGCTCGAACGTCGTCGCTATCGGGTGGTTGCATATATTCTCTGAAGGTCCAAACCGGACGGGGGCGACCCGCCTCGGCGTCTGACATGATGACCAGCGCCCCGCGGTCCGCAGCAGGGCTGTCGCACCCGGATTCCGCAGAAATCCGCAGCAAGCCCGGGCGAGAGGTGGCCTGACTCGAAACTTCCTATTATATTCCCCGCCGTCCCGATCCGGCCGCCCCGGGGTTACCGCGCAGGCCGACACAACTGGTCGAGCAGCCCGGCGATCCGGCGTCCCGAGTTTCCGTCCAGTTGTCCCGACAGGGGGGCATACAACGATTGTTGCGCGACCACCGCATCAAATTGCTCCCGATCGGAGGTCAGCCGTGCGAGCGCCTGCGCATACTGGGCATTGTCGAGCACGACGAAAGTGCCTTTCGACGCGCCAAAGGAGATGGAGGTCGTCCCCAGAGTATAGCGGTAAATGTCGTAATACACCACCGGCTTGGCGCAGGCAATCGCAAGTCGTGCCGTGGACGAACAGGCGACGTAAATGTCGCAGAACGGGATCAAGTCGATGATGTCGCCGCGATAGATCTTGACACCCCATTGCTCGATGTAGCGGAAATCCTCGTAGCGCTGCGAGGGATGCAGACCGACGATGACCTGGTGGTTGGCAATCGCGCCGAGCGGCCGCACCCAGGCCTCGACGATGGCGTCAAACGACTGGTATTCCGCCTCGGAACGTCCGCTCAGGAAGTGATCGGCCACCAAGGCGGTCAGGATGATCGGCCTGCCGTCGCCCGCGACAAGATTCTCGAGTCTGTCGCCGCGTCCGCGCTCGCGAGCCATTGCCATGAGGTCGAGTTCCGGATTGCCGACCACATGCAGCCGGTGTTCCTGCACGCCTTCCCCGACGAAAAAGTCGCGCATCGCGCGGCCCGCAGTCGCGATGCCGTCTTCCCAGGCGCCGACCATTCGCCAAGGCTCGGGCGAAGCGATGCCCGCGATTTCCTGTGCCAGGACCTCCTCGGCGGGAATGCGGAGGATGCGCAACTCCGGGACATCGACCACCCACTTCGGACACAGGAATGCGGCAATCCGGTTCAGTCCACCCCGAACATGAAGCGAGGTCTCGGTCCGGTACATGTCGGCATGGTCACGGGTGCCGTAGTGATCGATCGGCACGGTTACCACGGGAATGCCGCCATGTTTGGCGGCGCGGATGAACACGGGAGCGCCATAGGCCGGCGAGCTCTCGCTCAGTACGATGGCGTCGATCCCGGTTTCGGCGAGGAAGGCCCGCAGATAGTGGATCTGGCGCCGGATCGTGCGTACGGCGCGGAAGATCGACAACACGCTGCGAACCGCCCCCCACCAGCCGAGATCGCGCAGTGGGCCCATGATCCTGTCGCGCAAGCCACCACCTCCGGAAGGGGCGCGGGCCGGAGCACCTGCCTCGGCCTCCGCCGGGGCCTTCGCACCGGCCGGGTGATGGACCCACCCGAGACCGGTTGCCGCGTAGAGAATCTGCACATCCTGCGCAATCCGCATGTCGTCGAGAAGGGGGTCGAGATCACCCGATACCGAGAAGACAAGTGGCTCCCACAATCCATCGCGTTTGAGGATATGCGCCCATCGCAGCATGTTCTTGTTCATTGCTGCATGATTGGCCACCAGCAGAACGCGCCGCATGGTCCTGCCGTTGCTTTTGGCTTCCGCCATTGACTCCATACCTCAAAAAATTGAGCAGCCGACGCGGCGGGACGCGCCTTCGGCCGACTTTCCGGCCCGCAGGTCGATCACTGCGCACGATCCGGGAAGACGATCGCGGCGATCCACATCCCGCTGTTCCCGCGGGCCAGACACCCTGACACGGACCGCTACCGTCAGGGTACACGGATGGCCGGGGAACGATCTTGCCGGATTCTGCGACAGGGTCGGCGAAGCCGCCTACCGGATACAGGGTTACAGGGTTACAGGAAGGTCGCTTTCGCCTCGCGCGCACGTTCCATCAGCCAGTCCGGGTTCGTCTGACCGATCATACCGGCGTATGCCGGTTCGCTTTGTGCACGGATCGACAGATAGCGCCGATATTGTCGCGATGTTTCATTGTTCTTCCCGCAGATGACGAACAATGCGTACTTCCGCGCTTGCTCCGGAAACGGCCTCGGCACGCTCGGCCAGGATGCCTTGTGGTAGAGGCGAAGATCGAACATCACGATGCCGCCCGGCGCATGATCAATCGTTACCTGGCCCGGCTGCGTCGATGCGCTCTTCATGGGCAAGGCGAAGCGCTCCGCGCGTCGCCTGCGTGCCAGCAGTACGGGCTCGGGAATCAGCGGTCGCAGCAGG
>JAYSPJ010000254.1:0-7179 GCA_043722155.1 Bradyrhizobium sp. | reverse complement strand
CCATCGATCAGCCGATTGACCTCGCCGCCTGAAACGATAACTTCATGTTGCCCGGAGAACGCGCCAAACTCAATTCCAACCACTTTCCGGACGGCACCTGGCGGGCCTTCTTACACTACAGAAGGAAATTCTCTGAAACGTGGACTGCTTGGCTGGAGTGAGAGGATTCGAACTCGCGCATTCCCGATCGAACCCGGTCTCTGCGTGGGTTTCCTCGAATTTGGGAATATGCGGGGGGCCGACCGCCCCGCCGTGTTCGTTCGGGCAGTAATTCCGGCTTAGCAACGAAAATTGGAGAATGGACGTCCGTTGCGTATACGGATAAATGATTGCGGGCGGCTTCATCGCGTCCGCTTAGGGGTCTGGACTGAACCGGGAACTTTGCCGTTCGGCTCTCCCTTCCATGAGGTGACGTTTCGGGTCAAAAGACGGCCGAATATTCCGCCGGAATTTCCCACGAATTTGGTAAATTCTGCCTCGGAGATTTTTTCCCGAAATGGTTGCAAAACTTGAAGCAAGCGGAGACGGTGTCCGATCTTTGTTCTTTTCGTAGGGTCTGCATGCTGATCACCGCGATCGAAAGCTTCGTTGTCTCGCTTCCCTTCGACATGGGCGGCCCGCATCCGTTGTTCGCGGGCCAGCCCTGGGACCATCTCGACATTCTCGTGGTGAAGGTCGAGACCGACGACGATCTGGTCGGTTGGGGCGAAGCCTTCGGGCACACCGCAATCCCCGCGACGAAGGCGGCCCTCGATACCATAGTTGCACCGCTGCTTATCGGGCGTGACGCGGGCGACATCAACGCCCTCACCCGCGCCATTCTGCACGGCACACATCTGCTCGGGCGCAACGGGCCGTTCGTCTACGCCTTCTCCGGTGTCGAGATCGCGTTGTGGGATCTGCTTGGCAAACGTGCCGGGCAACCGCTGTGGCGTCTGCTCGGCGGCGGCCGGACCGGTGACCTGCCGGCCTATGCTAGCCTCCTCAACTATGACGATGACGCCCTCGTCGCAAGGAATACGGCCGCGGCCTACGCGCAAGGCTATCGGCATATCAAGTTGCATGAAATCACCCGCGACGCCGTGCGCGCGGCCCAGGATGCATCCGGCGCCGGCAGCGCGCGCATCATGCTCGATGTGAATTGCGCGTGGTCGCCACCGGTTGCCCGCGAGATGGCCGCCTGGCTGCGTAAGGATGGACTGCTCTGGCTCGAGGAGCCGGTCTGGCCCCCCGAGGACGTTCATGGGCTGGCCAGCGTGCGCGATTGCGGCATCCCGATCGCCGCGGGGGAAAACGTCGCCGGCGTGTTCGGCTTCAAATCACTGATCGAAGCCGGCGCCATCGACATCGCGCAGCCGAGCGTCACCAAGATCGGCGGCGTCGGCGAAATGGTCAGGGTGATTCATTTGTGCCAAGCACACGGCATCGAGGTGGCGCCACACAGCCCCTATTTCGGACCCGGCTTCGTTGCCACGATTCATATCGCGGCGGCATTGGTCGAGAAGCCGATGATCGAAGTTCTCTGGCTCGACATGGAAGCAAATCCATTCGATCCTTGGGTCCGCGCCATCGATGGGAGAGTACGGATCCCGGATGGCCCGGGTCTTGGCTGCGATCCCGATCCCGGTATTCTCAAACGTTATGCCAAGGGCGCGACGACGCGCACCGAACGGAGGCCGAAGCCATGAAGGTAACCGCCGTTGAAACCCTTCCGGTACTCGTGCCACTCGCCAGTCCGATCGGAAGCGCACTGGGCCCGATCCACAGTTTCGGCTGTATTCTTGTTTCGGTCAGAACCGATGCCGGCATCACCGGCGAGAACCTCATCTTCACGCTCAATGGCCGCCGCACCAAGATACTGCGCCAGATGGTCGATGAACTTGCCGATCTAGTTGTCGGACGCGACGCCGGCCATATCGCGGATTTCTGGGCGCGCGCATGGAAGGATATCAATTTCCTCGGCCACAAGGGAGTGCCGGTGGTCGGCATATCCGCGCTCGACGGCGCACTCTGGGATGCGCTCGGCAAGGCTAGCAGCCTTCCGCTGTATCGATTGCTGGGCGGAGCAAAGACGGTTGTGCCGGCCTATCAGAGCGGCGGACTGTGGCTGTCGTCATCGACCGACGAACTAGTGGCCGAAACCGAACGTTTCATCGCGCAGGGTTTCAAGGCCATGAAGATGCGGCTCGGTTCGCCCGATCCGAACACCGATATCGTGCGCGTGAAGGCGGTGCGCGATGCAATCGGCCCCCATATCAAATTGATGGCTGACGCCAATCAGGGTCTCAACGAAGCGCAGGCGATCCGGCTTGGTCGCATGCTCGAGCAATTCGACCTAACATGGTTCGAGGAGCCTCTGCCAGCATGGGATCTCGAAGGTCTTGCGCGAGTATCCGCCGCGCTCGACACGCCGATCGCCAGCGGCGAGACCGAATACACCCGTTACGGTTTCCGCCGCATGCTGGAATTGCGCTCCGCCGATATCCTGATGCCGGACCTGCAGCGCGTCGGCGGCGTCAGCGAATTCATGCGCGTCGGCCACATGGCGGAAAGCCACGACGTGCCGGTATCAAGCCATCTGTTCCCGGAGACCAGCATCCAGGTGCTCGGCGCGCTCGCGAACGCCATCTATCTTGAATACATGCCGTGGTTCTCGAAACTCTATCATGAAGAATTAGTGTTCAAGGACGGCAACGCCATCGTCCCGGAACGACCCGGCTGGGGCTTCACCTTCAATTACGACTACGTCCGGCATCTGAACCAATAATTCGCAGGATATTTTTTCGCCCGCGCTATGGACATTGCGTCCCGATCAAGTCCACATTATCCGTTCAGATTATAAACCGGTCACAAGCCAGAACGATAAGACGGACGACCGCAGCAACGACGGGCGCCGGCAGGGAAACAAACGGAGGCCTTCATGCGCATTTCTCGTCGTGACGTTTTGTTGGGCAGCGCGGGCGCGCTTAGCGCCGCAACACTCCCATTTCCAAAACCCGCCATTGCCCAGTCGGAGCCGATCAAGATCGGCTGCCTTGCCGCGATGACCGGACCGAGCTCGGCACCGACCATCGGCTTCAACCGCGGCGTGAACTTCGCTGCGGATGCCATCAACGCCGCCGGTGGCGTCAAGGGCCGCAAGATCGAGATCGTTATGCGCGACACCCAGGGCGATCCGACCAAGGCGGTGAACGCCACCCAGGAATTGATCAGCCAGGCCAAGGTCCACGCGATCTGGGGGCCGCTCAATTCGGGCGAGGCGCTTGCCACCACGCCGATCATGGCGCGCGCCAAGATGCCGGACATCCATCCTTGTGTCGTCGAGAGCCTGATCGACACCACGAAATTCCCGAATGCGTTCCGCATGGCGCCTTCGAACAGTCAATGGGACGACGCCGTCCGCAATTATTGCCTCAATATCCTCAAGGCGAAAAAGGTTGCCGTGATCGGCGACACCACGGGTTATGGCGTGACCGCCCTCGGTGCGTCGGTGGCGGCCTTCAAGAAGGACGGTGCCGATGTGGTCTATCAGGCCAACATCGATTCGACTCAGCCCGACATAACCCCGGACATGCTGCGCGCCAAAAACGCCGGCGCCGAAGTGATCGTGGTCTGGAGTGTCTCAACCGGCATGGAAGCGCGAATGTTCAACACCCGTGCGGCGATGAACTGGGACGTTTCGTTCGTCGGTCATCCGTCAATGTCCTCCGGCGAAATCGCCGGACTCGTCGAGAAGCCCGCCAACTGGAAAAAAGTGTACGCCATCGGCTACAAGAGCTGCAGTTACGATGCCGCCGGCAAGCTGCCGGCGAAGAGCGAGGATCTCGTCGGTCGTCTCCTCAAAGCCAACATCGTGATCAACGATACGCTGCTATGGTGGGTCGCCGGCGGGATCGATGCGATCGAGCTGATTGCCAAGGCTGTCGCAGAAAGCGGATCCACCGACAGCGAAGGCATCATCAAATACTGGAATACGCTGTCGAAATATCCGGGCTATTTCGGCAACTACACCTTCACGCCGACCCAGCACAACGGCTATCCGACCGACGAGATCGTGATGTCGGAGGCCAGTACCGCCAAGAACGGCGCCTTCGCGGTGGCGCCGGGGTACACATAAAGGCGGCGGAGAGCGCGTCAGATGTTCGCCTCGATTCTCGCATCTGGTCTCGCGGCGGGCGCGATCTACGCGCTCGTCGGCGTCACCTACAACACCATGTTCTCGACCTCGAGGGTGATGAGCTTCACCGCCGGCCAGCTCGCCATGCTCGGCGGCGTGTTTGGCTCGATGTTCATCCTGAAGATGGGCATGCCGATCTTCGTCGGATTCCTTCTGACGCTGCTCGGCTGCGCGATCATTGGGGTGATCACCGAATTCGTCGCGGTGCGCCCGGTGCTGAAGAGTCTCGACCAGCATCTCTATGTGCTCTCCACGCTGGCGCTGGCGCTGATGATACAGCAGGTCACTGCCATCAAATGGGGCACCGAGCCACAGCCGTTCCCAAAGCTGGTCGGGCTCGGCAGCGGCGTCTGGGACGAAAAATTCTGGCTTCCCGTCGTGGCCTGCGCGCTGACCATCGTCGGACTTGAATATCTCTATCGCCGCACCCTCGTCGGCCGCGCCTTCCTTGCCATCGCCGAGGACAATTTCGCGGCCCGCGCGCTCGGCCTGCCGGAGCGCAATCTGCGCGTGGCGAGCTACGCGCTGGCCGGCGTAATCGGCGGCGTCGCCGGATTTTCCGGCGGCGAATTGCTGCTGGCCTTCTTCGCCAATGGCGCGCTGCTGAACTTTTATGGCTTCGTGCCGGTGGCGCTGGGCGGTCTCGGCAACAACCGCGGCGCCATCATCGGCGGGCTGGCGCTCGGCCTGTTCCAGCAGGCGGCGAATTTCCTGGTCGGTGGCATCTTCTCCTCGGTGGCCGTGTTCGCGCTGTTCATCGTCGTTCTGCTGGCAGCGCCGCAAGGCCTGTTCGGCTCGGCCACGGCACGGAGAGTGTGATGACCGCAGTCACCACGACTCCTGCACACAGCAAGACTGGCGCCCTGCGCGCGGCGCTGCCGCAGCTCGCGCCGTTTCTTGGTATCCTCGCGGTCGCAATGATCCTGCCGTTCGTCAGCAACGACTACTGGGCGCTGATCGGCACGCGGGCTGCAATCTACTGGGTGCTGGTCTCCGGCCTCAACCTTGTCGTCGGCTTCGCCGGACATCTGGCCATCGGCTATGTCGCGCTGCTGACGCTCGGCGCCTATACCACAAGCGTGCTGGTTGCCGGCAATGTCGTGGCGCCCGTGCCAGTTTTCGCTGCATTGCCGATCGCGGGCTGTGTCGGCGCAGTGTTCGGGGTCATCGTCGGCTTGCCGGCCTTGCGATTGCGCACGTTCTATTTCGCGATGTCGACGCTCGGCTTCGCCACCATCGTCACTCAGATTGCACTGGCCTGGCAGAGCGTCACCGGCGGCGGCATCGGTATTGTCGGTCCGGAATTTCCAGCGCCCTTCAATACCGCATGGGGCTACTACTATCTCTGCATCGCGTTCGCAGCCTTCTGCACATGGATGAGCGCCAACGTCGCTCACAGCCGGTTCGGTCGCGCCCTGATCGCGGTCCGCGACGCCGAAGTCGCGGCCGAAGCTAGCGGCATTTCCAAACCGCGCATGCTGATCGCGATCTTTCTGTTCGCGGGCGCGCTGGCGGCCTTCGCCGGCGGCCTGTTCGCCAGCCTGCAGACCTACATCACTCCGGACGCCTTCACCTTCGACCTCTCGGTGCTGTTCTTCGTCGCCATCCTGATCGGCGGCCGCGGCTCGATCCTGGGCCCGATGCTCGGGACCATCATACTGACCATCCTGCCGGAGATCGCCGCACCCCTGGCAGCATGGTCGACGTTCCTCTACGCCGCGCTGCTGTTGGTGATCGTACTGGCGATGCCCGGCGGCATCGCAGCACTTCTGGATTTTCGCAACCGCCGTCCGCTCGCCAGTAACCGCGCCATCGTTCCCCGTCCCACGGCGCTGGCCAGTGTCGTGCGCAACAGCGCGGGCGACAGGGCGCTCAGCCTGCGCGGCATCGCGCTGAGTTTCGGTAATGTGCGCGCCATCGACGGCCTCGATCTCGACGTGGCGCCCGGCAAAATTCACGGCCTGATCGGCCCCAACGGTAGCGGCAAGACCACGACCCTGAACGTGATCTCCGGTTACTACGCCGCCAACACCGGGACGATGACGTTGGGAGACGACGTGCTGCCGCCGGGCATGCCTGCGTTGCGCGCCTACCGCGGCATCGCCCGCACCTTCCAGACGCCGCGCGTGATAGGCGAGGCCTCGGTGCTGCAGAACGTCATGATCGGCGGCACCATCGAGGGACAGGCGACGTTCGTCGAAGCCCTGCTGGCGCTGCCGCGGAACCAGCGCGACGAGCGCTTACTCGCGGCCAAGGCCCGCGCGCTGCTCGGCGTCGTCGGACTTGAAATGCTGGCCGACGTCCGTGCCGATCGCCTGCAGCACAGCGAATTGCGTTTCATCGAGATCGCGCGGGCGCTGATGCTGGAGCCGGATTTCCTACTGCTTGATGAACCCGCCGCCGGTCTCTCGAGCGACGAAATCGGACGACTCGCGGCGCTGATCAAGGCGATCAGCCGGCGCGGCGCCGGCGTTTTGCTGGTGGAGCATCATGCCGACCTGATCTTCGACATCTGCGACCAAGTCACCGTGCTCAATCTTGGCCGCACGCTGGCCGCGGGAACGCCCGCGGAAATTCGCGTCCACAAGGAGGTGGTCAGTGCTTACCTCGGCGGCTGAACCTCTGCTCTCCGTCGGCGCGCTGGAGTCCGGCTACGGCAAAATCCGCGTGCTGCATGGAATCGATTTCACAGTATCGCCGGGCGAGGTTGTGGCGTTGCTCGGCCCCAATGGCGCCGGCAAGACCACGATGCTGCGCGCGCTATCGGGATTGCTGCCGGTGAATGCCGGATATGTGCGCTTCGGTGGTCGCGACATGACCAACGCCACGCCACGTGAAGCGGCGCGCGCCGGGCTTGTGCACGTTATCGAAGGACATCGCGTGTTCACGCAGATTTCCGTCACTGACAATCTCCTGCTGGCGGGCTACGACCTGCCGCGCGGCGAGCGCGCGGCACGCGTCGAGGAGGCATTGTCGTTCTTTCCGGAAATCGCGGAAAAGCG
>JAYSPJ010000253.1:0-2794 GCA_043722155.1 Bradyrhizobium sp. | reverse complement strand
ACCGATCGTACAGATCATCAGTCCATAGATATTTATTCCCAGATCAAGCGCGTACTTGCCCGTACCGAGAGCCAACGCCGTGGGGAAAATGCTGACATGCGCAAATGTCTCGATCGCCCGCAGCACACCCAGAACAAGGCCGGGCCAGAAGGCGAGATGAAAGCTCACCGCCCGCGCGCCGGGAAGCCATGACAGCAGAAATATCGGAGCAGACCCATCACCATCGTCCCGCTGATTGTCGTTGCCGCGATGATCGCCGGCCCGATCCGGTCGCCTGCATAGATCGACAGCAAGGGAAGATTCCCGAGAATCGCAACCGCCAAAATCGCAATGCGCCCCGTCGTGATGCGCGTGTCGAATTGCTGAATTCCATCGTTTCTCCAGTCCAACGCGCTCAGTTTGGCGACGCTGGTGAAAGTTGAGTCGATCGTCGACCCTCCCGAAAGCAGCATAATGCCGTTGAACATCAACATCATGATCAGCCCGAACGATGCCGGCACGGTGACGCTGGGATTGCCCGTAAGCCCGTAAGCCTTCCCGTAAAGGCCAATGATGCTGAAGAGGAATATGAATCCTCCGCTCAGGACGCCGGCAATAATGAAGCTCTTCAGCATGTCGCGAGGTTCGGAGATGAAGCCGCGGTCAGTCAGCACGGGATCATGAAACGGATAGGACAGGATCTGCACGGCGGCCAACGCGCAAAACGTGAGACCCGCGTTCTGCGCGGCGTCGTCGACGGCTGGTAGGCCCTTGCTTTCGAGGCCGGGTAGCAAGATTGCCAGAACCACGCCCAGCAAGGCAAAGATGACCACCGTCTGGAGCCTGTCGGTCAGAAGGCTGGCGCGCATTCCACCAGTCCAGGCATATGACAGGGTGAAGAGAGCAATGAGGATTACGGCTACCCAATAGGAACCGGAGCCTTCTGCCCCGAAATACAGCGACATCACTTTGGTGTTGGACCACACTTCGTTCAGAAGTCTGAACCCGATCGTTATCAGGAAGAGCTTGGCGCAGATGCCCCCGTATTTCTCGACGAGCATGTGAGACAGGGACCGGTAGCCACCGCGTGTCCGGAGAAAGTAAATCGCGACACCGGCGACAACGAAGCTAAGGTAGTAGATGGTGTAGCCGATTCCGCCGGTAACGCCGAATGCGAATGAAAGATCTGAAGCATTCGCGATTGATTTGGCAAAGATCCACGTTATGGCCGCGCTCATAGCGACCAGCCAGATTCCGGGCGCCGCCCCCGTGTTGCTGCGTCCGTTGAAAAATTGACCAGCCTCGACCTTCTTCGGCGTGACCCACCAGGTCACCAGACAATAGGCCGCCAGAACAATCCAGGGAGCTGCTGATTGCACTTTTTCCTCGTTCCTAACGGATCTTTGACATCGATTGAATTTCGAGTGCTAATTCCTAACAATTATTGCCTCTTGCGAAATCAAATTATTTTCGTCCAGGCGTGTAACCTTTGACTACGAACTTGCGAAGCTGACTCGATACCCAGATTTCACGATCTCTATCGTCAGTCTTCGCAACCGAATGTACCGGAACCCCATGGATTTTGATCGATCTCAAATATCAACCAAGAGCCTTGGCCGACCTGCCTTTCTTAGCCCGATGAGCCAAGGTTTCCAGGTATTGGAGGCAGATGGACCCCTTTTGATATTTGGCGGTGCTTACAGCAACCTTGAAGCGACTGTAGCGGTGCTTGCTGAAGCCACCCGACTTGGCATCCCGCCTGCGCAGATCATCTGCACGGGAGATGTCGTCGCCTATGGGGCAGACGCCGACGCAACTGCGACCCTTGTCCGCGATTTCGGCTGTCATGTCGTCATGGGAAACTGCGAGGAGAGCCTGGCATCCGGAACCGCCGATTGCGGTTGCGGTTTCCCGGAGGATAGTGCTTGCGAGCGGCTTTCAAGCGCTTGGTTCAACTACGCGGACCGAACAGTCGGGGCGAGCCTGCGATCGTGGATGGCGAGCTTGCCGCGCAGGATCGACGTCGAGATCGGCGGTGCGCGACTGGCCGTGGTTCATGGCGGCGCGGAGTCGATCAACCGGTTCATTTTTGCATCGACCCCCGCCTCCATCAAGATTGTAGAAATCGATCGCGCTGGTGTGGACGGAATCATAGGCGGACATTGCGGTATCCCATTTACGCAGGTCATTGACGGACGGCTCTGGCACAATTCTGGGGCTGTGGGGATGCCTGCCAACGATGGCACTTCGTCCGTCTGGTACAGCGTTTTGCAGGCGAAAGGCGGCGTCATCTCCATTGAACACCGCGTGCTTGATTACGACTACAAGCTAGCGGCCGAGAAGATGCGGAGCGCTGGACTCCCGGAAGGTTACGCCGCCGCGCTTGAGACCGGTATTTGGCCAAGTTGCGATGTCTTGCCGTACAAGGAAATTCGCGAGCGTGGGGTGGCGCTCGTCGAGGGATCGCTGGCGTGGCGACCGCACCAAGGCGAAGCCGCGAACGCCAAGAATGGCAAGTCGTCGCTTGAGCACTTGTGGCCCAAGGGAGACCGCGCAAACATCCCTCGCCTTCCCGAGAAAAAGTTCAAAAATCCGGCCTTGACCGCTGCGGGTGAGGCTCGCGCGACCGTCTCCCTGAACAGCCTCAGCACGCTATGGATCAATACGGGGACGCTCTGCAACATCACCTGCCAAAATTGCTATATCGAATCCAGCCCTAAGAACGATCGGTTGATCTACATCCGCAAGGCCGAAGTATTGACCTACCTCGACGAAATCGCTGAAGCCGGATTGGCGACCGAAGAGATCGGCCTTA
>JAYSPJ010000252.1:0-3347 GCA_043722155.1 Bradyrhizobium sp. | reverse complement strand
GCCTCTCACCAGCCGATACATCGGCCTTCCCGATCCAGTCACTGGCGCGTTTTGGTTCGAACAATGTAGTGCTGAACAAAAGGCGGATCCGCACAACATCTCTTGCCCGCTAGGAATCGCAGACCGTCGCGGGAGGGTTGCCGTCTCCGCCCGGTTTGACACGATCGAAAGCATCGGCACCGGACTTTGGCATGTTGCGAAATATGTCGACGGCCATAAGCTCTGGGGCGTTTATAACAGTAACGGCATCGAGCTGATCCCGCCCGCCTTTGCCGAGCTCGACAAAGAAGCAGGTCGCGCATCGACCGTCGCGTCGAGTGCCACATATCGTCAGGTTCTGATCGACGCGCGTGGACATATCCTGGCACAGGCGATCGAACAGTGAGCATGGATTATCGTCTGGCTGAAGCTTCGGCGTTGAGCAGATATGAAAAGGGTGTGCGGCCGATGACAGGCAAGACCCGCCAACTCGCCATTCAGGCGTGTGGCTTACTGACGCTCGCCACGCTCGGACTCGGTTGGGTATCTGCTGCTGTTGCGGCACCGCCTGAGGCGGCGCCGTCGGCGGCGAGCGAACAGGGCGGACCGCTCACCGGCCATTATTATTTGTCTGGAATTCGCGAAGTCGGCTCAGAACTGCTCCTGAAGCCGGATGGTCGGTTCGGATGGATGCTGGCGTACGGCAGCGTGGACCAAAACGCGTCGGGCACGTGGCGGGTCGAAGGTTCGACCGTAATCTTGACCGCCGACCGGCCCGATTCCAACCGCCCGCTCGCTAATCTGGGACCATTTACGCCGTGGGACATCGGCGCTGAAAATGCGGTGCGCCGACGCGTGCTGGAAAACGCGCAAGTGGACGTTGCGATGAAATGCCCCTTCCTTGCCGGCGCGAACGGTGTCGCGTCGACTGCCCCGCCGTACCTCGACGACGCCGAACGCGAAGCCGCCAAAGCCGACGCGGCGAAATCCATCGTGGCCGCCACCCAGCGCGAGTTCAGCAGCCGCACCCATTTGGAATCCGCTGCCACGACGGCCATGTCTGCGACTACCGACAGGAACGGGGCGATGGCGACTGCCAATCGCGCGCTCGAGGCGTGGCAGACCGCCGAAGCCGAACTGTCGGATCTCTATGATCGCGCCGACCTGATGCGCCCGGCGCGCGTCTCGCCGCGTCTCCCGTCCGCGTGCATCATGCCTGCTCTGGTCGAAGCCGACGGTAACGATGCCGCTAGCTGGACGCCGGGCCTCGGCGTCCGGATACGGTTTGCCGACGAGGAACTGTCGGCAGGGCCGATGGCAGTGATTTTTCATATTACCGACGGCGCGGACGTCCGGGTCACCAGCGATCGCGACGGCTACGCGTTCGTGCCCGCCGATCGGGCCCGCGCGTGGAAGCGCACCTCGCTCGAGATCCCGACCGAGAATGGGATGAAGTCCGTAACGATGGCGGCGGCGCCGCAGCCCAAAGGTATCCAGACGATCATACTCGACGACAAAGCGCTGACGTCCGCCCCATTCGAGACCATGCGCCTGACGATCGACGGCCGCCGCTTGCTTCCCGAAGGAATGCTCGCCCGAGGTGCCTATTCGCGGGAACCTTAGGAGTGATCGGGTGGGTGACCTGTTAGCCAAGATACCCGGACGGGACATAAAATAGCAAAGTGCCGCCGGCGGAACGAAAGGCATCACGGCGCGGGTTCGGGCGAGGAAAGGCTGGCAACCTATAGGTGGCGATCGCACCTCTGCTTAAGCGCTCGCTGCGCAATGGCGCGGCAAGCAGCGCGCACAGCATCAATCATCGCAGACTTGCCGATCAGCTGATGCCGCCGGTGCAGTGGTTCAAACACAAAGGCAGCTTTGCCCGCGCGCAGACACTGCCCAAGACCCTGGAGGCCTATCTCGGCGGGTACAAGTTGGAATAGTTGCCGCCAGAGTGCCGCGCCGAAGCACTTGTCGAGCGAGGCGACCGTGATTGGAATGGACTGGTCGAATGCCCATGGAAGGACCGCCGCCTGATGGTCGGCGAACGCTACCGTTGTTTTAAATCGATTAGGTTGATCACTATTAGGTAACAATTAATATAGATTCGCCGAAGCTTACGCAAAGAAACTCCGATCACTTGACATGTTTTTGTAACCCGGAATATCTACTTCAGGCAATGACAATTTCCTATGAAAAAATAATGCATTTGCGACTCGTCGTAAAACTGATACGATTTATCTCGTTACAGCAAATTTACTCCAGCGACTCGGAAGTAGTCGTGTCGCGGAAAATGAAGAGTAGACCGTTATTCGTCGCAACAGGGGTTGTTGATGACAGGATCTCGCTCACGGGCAATATTTGTCCAACCTGTTGTTGTGCGCTTTATTGCGGCACTGGTGACGCTAACCATAGGCGCTTGCACCACGGTCCCTCGACCGCAAACAGCCCAGACGCCGCAGTATATTTGCGCCAATCACGAGCCCTCCGGCCAAACCGTCGTCGCGCATGTTGCCGCTCTCGAGCAGGCATACAGCTACAATCGCTATGGCGCGCGCAACAGTAATGGGCTTATCTTCGCGTTGCGCCGTGACATCGTCCGAAGCGACGAGACCCATGACGGCGAGGCGCTGACTGCGGTCGCCACCGCCGACGACGGCGCTCGCGCCGGCGAGGTCAGGCTGCGCGCCGACAAGCGTGCCCGGCCAATGGTCTTGCGGGTTCGCCAGGGCGATATCCTCGAGGTTCATTTCACCAATATGATTGGGACCAGCGACGAGAGCGGGCAGCGTGCGCCCGATATCGCCCACCCCGCCGAAATACTCCCCAACGATCGGGATGAGCTGGCGACGCGCGACGTGTCGTTCCACGTCAACGGGCTCGAGGCGCTCGACGACATCCGCGCGCTCGGTGCCAACGTCGGCCGCAATCCGCGCAGCACTGTCCATCCCGGCGAGACGATCGTTGTCCGCTATCGTGCACAAGCCGAAGGCACCTACCTGCTCCATTCGGCGGCCGATCCGGTCGGTGGCGAAGGCTATGGCGGCCAGACCGGGCTTGGCCTGTTCGGCGCGATCAACATCGAGCCGCGCTGCAGCCGCTGGTATCGCTCGCAGGTCGACGAAGCGTCGATGAAAGCCTCGACCGTCGGCACGTCCGCGCTAGGCACGCCGGTCATCGACTATGATTGGAAGCGGGGCGACAAGCCGCGCCTCGGCCTGGTCAACGCCGCCAATGAGATCGTTCATTCGGATCTCAACGCGATCATTGAGCAAGACCGCGCCGAAGACGAGTACTGCCCGGCGCTGAAGACCGGCCCGGCGGCCAATTGCGGCCTGTCTTTCCGCGAATTCACCGCCATCTTCCAC
>JAYSPJ010000251.1:0-2964 GCA_043722155.1 Bradyrhizobium sp. | reverse complement strand
CCTGGCCGGGTCCGTGGATCCGGTCATATGGTGCCCACCTACTTTCGTAGGGAACTCCGGGATCGAGCACTCCAACGGCCATCGCGGCTTCGCACTTTTGTTTTTTCGTTTGTAGCCTTCGGTCCATCCGCATTGCCGTCATACTCCGCGCAAGCGGAGCATCCAGTACGCCGCGGCAGCGCGGTTCTAGCATAAGCGCCGTGGAATACTGGATCACCAGGTTTGGCGGGTGATGACGCCAGGACGTGTGATGGCAGCGAAGCATAGCGCTGGATGTCAGCTTTGCCGACCGAGCGATCGAAGGCCGATCTCCGCACCGCAGCGCTCGCGAAGCGCGACGCGTTGAGCGACAAAAAGCGCGCCGCTGCGGCAAAGGCTGTCGCCAAACGCGGCCTGCCCATCGAGATCACGCCCGGCATGGTCGTCTCGGGTTACTCGCCGATCCGCGGCGAGATCGATCCTGTTCCCTTGATGCGGATGCTTGCCGCAGCGGGAGCGCAGCTGGCGCTGCCGGCGATCGTCGCACGTGGCAAGTCGCTCGCCTTTCGCGCCTGGTCTCCCGACGACCGGCTGATGCTCGGACCGCTCGGCATCCTCGAGCCGTCGCCCGCCGCCGCCGAAGTCGTTCCCGACGTCATGGTGGTGCCGCTGGCGGCGTTCGACCGGCTCGGACATCGCATCGGCTATGGCGGCGGATATTACGACTACACGCTGGCGCATTTGCGCAAGGTAAAAGCCGTCACGGCCATCGGCCTCGCCTTCGCGGCGCAGGAAATCGAGGCGATACCGGCGTTGTCGCACGACGTGGCGCTGGATTATGTGCTAACGGAAGCCGCAGTGTTCGATTTCCGGAGTCCATGATTTTGCGCATTCTTTTCGTCGGGGACGTGGTCGGCCGGGCCGGGCGCACCGCCATCTCGGAACATCTGCCGGGCATGATCCGCGACTGGACGCTCGATCTCGTCGTCGTCAATGGCGAGAACGCCGCCGGCGGCTTCGGTATCACCGAGGCGATCTACCAGGAGTTCATCGACGCCGGCGCCGATGCGGTCACGCTCGGCAACCACGCCTGGGATCAGCGCGAGGCGCTGGTGTTCATCGAACGCGCGCCGCGGCTGGTTCGTCCGGCGAATTTTCCGAAGGGCACGCCGGGCCGCGGCGCCGCCCTGGTGGACACCAAGAACGGCAAGCGCGCGCTGGTCATCAATGCCATCGGCCGCGTCTTCATGACGCCGTTCGACGACCCGTTCGCCGTCCTCAATCGCGAACTCGACGCCTGTCCGCTGCGCGAGGCCGCCGATGCCATCGTGGTCGATTTCCACTGCGAGGCGTCGAGCGAAAAGCAGGGCATCGGATTTTTCTGCGACGGCCGCGCCAGTCTCGTGGTCGGCACCCATACCCATGTGCCGACCGCCGACCATCAGATTCTCAGCGGCGGCACCGCCTACATGACCGACGCCGGCATGACCGGCGATTACGATTCGATCATCGGCATGCAGAAGGAAGAGCCGCTGCGGCGTTTTACGACGGGTATCCCCTCGGGCCGGTTCGAGCCCGCGCTCGGCGCAGCCACGCTGAGCGGCGTCGCGGTCGAGACCGACGATGCGACGGGCCTGGCACTGCGGATCGCGCCGGTGCGGGTCGGCGGCCGGCTGGAGCCGACGCTGCCGGGTTTTTGGGTCGGAGCCTGAACGCACGAAGGCTCGATGTTTCGCGATCTCGCTCGGCAAGGAGGATGGCTTGCGGATTCTTCTGGTCTGGATGCTGACGGCATTTCTTTCCACGGTTGCTCAGGCGCAGACGCTCGCCCCGCGTCCGGTGTCGCAGAATCCGGTGACTTCCGCCGAGATGACCGGGCGGCTGGAGAAATCCGCTGTTCGAACGGCGAAGTCCGCACCGAAAGGCACGGCGAGGGGAGCGGCATGGTATTCGCGTAGACGATGTGAAGATTTTTGGAGGAGCGCCCACAGGCAACATCTTCACTCTTGATCTTGCAAAATCAGTGGAAGGTTCGGTCCTTGATGACAAGTACAAGATAGATTTTCCGTTGCCCGCGAAAAATCGGCCCGTGACCTTCAAGTTGGCGATCCAAAATGAGGGGTAGCTTTTGCTCCGGCGCAGGCGTCAAAGCTAACGTCAGAGTCCAAATTGTTGGACGCAAAGGGCAAGCGGGTGGACATCATCTGGCTTGAATCAAGAGAGGTGGAGCACAAGGATGTAGTGAGAGGCTTGGATATCTATTTTACTCTGGACGAGGATCCGGCTGAGTGGACTGGTTATGATACCGTTCCGATGTTCAGGATCTGGAACATGCCCAATGCAGCACATAACTTTGTGAGACAATTCGCTGAATTTGTTGACGACGAGGGTGTCGCGCCAATCCACAGCGGCCCGTCTGGTGCTACAGCTTGTACGCCGTGCGAAATCCGCCCCAGTGCCGGCCGCTGACGCGGATCGGCACGTCGATCTCGCGCATCATGACGGTCTGGCCGTTGCCCATGTCGCGGGCGTAGCTCTGGATCAGATAGGCGCGCTGGTTGCGGCCGGCGGCGAGGCCCGCGGGATCGTTGAAGATGCGGCGGTTGCGGCTGTTTGCCGTGTTCCAGGCGACGTCGCCGGGACGTTGCGGATGCGAGTAGATCTTGTTGTGCACCGGCAGGTAGCCGTTGCGATCGATCATGGCGCAGAACGTCATGCGCGCGTCCTTGGTCAGGAAAGCCTCCTGCAACGGCGGCAGCGCGCGATCGGCCCAGTCCAGCACCCGGGTGCGGTACTGCACCGGATTGCTGCCGGGGATTTCGACGTAGTTTTCATCGAACATGTCGTCGATCGAGATGGCGCGGCTCCTGACGGCGTCCTCGAAAATCCTGGTCAGCGCCCGGCCGGCTTCCATGGCGCGGGTGACGGATTCGGTGTTTTCGTCCTGGATCGACCAAAGCTTGTCTTCAATTCTTTCCTTCAGCG
>JAYSPJ010000250.1:0-2121 GCA_043722155.1 Bradyrhizobium sp. | reverse complement strand
GCCGATCGTCAGCGCCATCAGCGACAGATTGTCGAGGCTGAAGCCCGAAAAATACATGACGCCGAACGACGTGATCAGCGACAGCGGCAGCGCCACGCCGGCGATCAGCGTGGCGCGCAGCGAGCGCAGAAACAACAGCACCACCAGCGTCACCAGCACCACGCTCAGGATCAGCGTGAACTGCACGTCACGCACCGAGGCGCGGATGGTGACGGTGCGGTCGCTGACCACGGTCAGGTTGACGCCGGCCGAAATCGCGCGCTGCACCTTTGGAATTTCTTCGCGGATCTGGCGCACCACCTCGATCACATTGGCGCCGGGCTGCCGCTGGATGTCGATGATGACGGCCGGCGTGCCCTGGTACCAGCCGCCGGTGCGATTGTTCTCCAGCCCGTCGACGATGATGGCGACGTCGCCGATGGTGACCGGGGCGCCGTTGCGATAGGCGATGATGATCGGCTTGTAGGCTTCGGCCGCCGCGATCTGGTCGTTGGCGGCGATGGTATAGGCCTGCTGCGCGCCGTCGAGCGATCCCTTCGGTCCGGAGACGTTGGCGCCCGCGATGGCGTTGCGCAAATCCTCCATCGAAATGCCGTAGGCGGCGAGCCGAGCCAGGTCGGCCTGCACCCGCACCGCCGGCTTCAGCCCGCCCAGCACCGCGACCCGCCCGACCCCGGAGATCTGACTCAGGCGCTGTGCCAGAATGGTGTCGGCGAGATCGCTCATGGCGCGCAGCGAAATCGTCTCCGACGTCAGCGCCAGCGTCATGACCGGCGCGTCGGCGGGGTTGACCTTGGCGTAAACAGGCGGATAGGGCAGATTTCTCGGCAGGATTCCAGCCGCGGCGTTGATTGCGGCCTGCACGTCCTGCGTGGCGCCGTCGATGTCGCGGTTGAGATCGAACTGCAGCGAAATCTGGCTGACGCCGAACGAACTTGTCGACTGCATCGACGACAGCGACGGGATCTGCCCGAGTTGGCGCTCCAGCGGCGCCGTGATCAGCGAGGCGATCACGTCAGGGCTGGCGCCCGGCAATTGCGTCGTCACCTGCACCGTCGGGAAGTCGACCTGCGGGAGCGCCGAAACCGGCAATGCCCAGTAGCCGAGCGCGCCGCCGATCAACAGCGCGACCCCCAACAGCGAGGTCGCGATCGGCCGGCGAATGAAGGGTTCCGAGACGCTCATGGCTGCGCGCTCACGTTTGCGAAGTCACGTGTTCAGATCAAGATTTTTGCAGGCGACGAATGTTTCGGTCATGGTTGCGACTTCGCTCCGCTGCCTGACTTTACGCCCCCCTCTGCCGATCCGGTTTGACCCTTTTGATCGCCCTCACCCTGCTTGCCGCGGCGCTCGCCCGCTCCATCCTTGCTTTGCGCGTCCGGGGTCCGCGCGCGCTTGCGCGGAGCGAGATCGGCTGATGGCGTCTGATCGTCCCTGCCGATGAACACCTTGGCGCCGTCGGAAAGGTTGGCAAAGCCTGTAGTCACCACGCGATCGGAGGTCGACAGACCGCTCGTGATCACCGCTTCGGTTTCGTTCTGTTGCGTCACTACGACCGGCTTGGCCGTGGCGACGTTGTCCGCACCGATGACATAGCTGAAGGTCCCCACCGGACCGCGCTGCACGGCGGAGGTCGGCACCACCAGCGCCTTGGCGAGGGTTTCGACCTTCAGCCGTATATTGACGAACTGACCCGGCCACAGCTGGAAGTTCGCGTTGGGAAATTCGGCCTTGAGCTTGAGCGTCCCGGTGGTCGGGTCGACCTGGTTGTCGATGCCCTTCAGCGTACCGCTGTCGACCACCGTGGTGCCGTCATTGCCGAACACGTCGACGACAAGCGCGCCCCTGGCGGACGCGGCGTTGACCCGCACGATCTGCTGCTGCGGCAGGCTGAACTGCACGGCGATCGGCTGCAGCTGGGTGATGATGACAAGACCGGTCGCGTCGGAAGCC
The DNA here is from genome assembly GCA_043722155.1 of Bradyrhizobium sp. Taxonomy (GTDB): domain Bacteria; phylum Pseudomonadota; class Alphaproteobacteria; order Rhizobiales; family Xanthobacteraceae; genus Bradyrhizobium. The sequence goes on along the minus strand of JAYSPJ010000250.1, from coordinate 168 downwards.
CGGATGATGTTGCCCTGATCGACCTGCCGCAGGCCGGCGCGGCCCGACAATGGCGCGATGATCCTGGTGTAACCGAGCGTTGCCTGCATGTTGTCGATCGCGGCCTGGTCGGCGTTGACCAGCGCTTCCTGCTGCGCCACCACGGCGCGCTGGGTGTCGGCCTGCTGC
>JAYSPJ010000249.1:0-2048 GCA_043722155.1 Bradyrhizobium sp. | reverse complement strand
TCCTGACGAACCGAATCGGCCACTTCAACGACAAACCGGGGCATAGGATAAAAGCCGTTGCCGTGGCGGCGCGGGTCCAATTAGGCTATTAGGATCAAGGCAGGAACGGCTCGGGCGATCGCCACAAGCCCCCGGGGCACGGGATCAATTTGAGGGAATATCAGATGCGTATTGCAGCAGGTTTGATCTTTGCGGGCGCGGTTTCGCTGTGTGCAACGAGCACGGCATGGTCGCAGACCACCGGCGCCAAGAGCGCGGCTGCACCGCAAGCCCCCGCAGCTGCGCCGGCCCCTGCTCCCGCGCCGGCCCCGGCGCCCGCAAAAGCCGCTTGCGCCAACCCTGACGCGCTGGGCGTCAGCCGCGTGGTGGAAATCGACACCACGGGCGGCCCGGGTTTTGGTTTCGAGCATTTCAAGCAGCTCGATTTTCTGCGCGACAAGGAAGTGGTGCTGACGTTCGACGACGGTCCGTGGCCGGTCAATACGCCCTCGGTGCTGAAGACGCTGGCGGACGAATGCACCAAGGCGGTCTTCTTCCCGATCGGTAAGCACGCGTCCTACTATCCTGAAATCCTGAAACAGGTCGCCGCCGCCGGACACACGGTGGGATCCCACACCTGGTCGCACGCCAACCTCAACAACAAGAAACTGACCGAACCCCAGCGCAAGGAAGAGGTCGAAAAAGGTTTCAGCGCGGTGAAATGGGCGCTCGGCGCCGCGCCCGCGCCGTTCTTCCGTTTCCCGGCCCTGCAGCATCCGCCCGAGATGGTCACCTATCTCGGCGAGCGCAACATCGGGATTTTCTCCACCGACCTCGACTCCTTCGACTTCAAGGCGAGTAAGGCGCAGACCATTATCGACAGCGTGATGCGAAAGGTGGACAAGCTGGGCAAGGGCATCATCCTGATGCACGACTTCCAGAAGCATACCGCCGAAGCCCTGCCCGAGCTGCTGCGCAAACTGAAGGCCGGCGGTTACAAGGTCGTGCATATGAGGGCCAAGGCGCCGGTGGTGACTATCGCGGAGTTCGACGAGAGCGTCATCAAGGACATGAAGCTTCCGACCGTCAGCAACCGCCCGCTCAACAGCGTGGTGCAAACGATTTCGGAATAGCGTAGCGGCGAGCGACGACGCCCGTGACGGCGCTGCGCATCGACGGCTACGTCATCGTTTCCGCGGACGGCATGCTGGCCGACGCCGGCCGCGTGATGCCGGCGGAGCTGAAGTTCGAGGGCGACAAGCGGTTCTTCACGGCCGCCCTCGACCGGGCCGACCTGATCGTGCATGGCCGCAATTCCTACGAGGATCAGCCGAACTCGCCCAAGCGAAAGCGGATCATCGTGACCCGCAAAATCACCGCCGTTGCGCCCGATCCTTCCGATCCCAGGGCCACCTTGTGGAATCCCGCAGGAGCCTCGTTCGAGGTCGCCTGCGGGCGCGCCGGCGTGCGCTCCGGCACCATAGCCGTGATCGGCGGGCCGGATGTGTTCGAAATGTTCATGGACCGCTATGACACGTTCTGGCTGTCGCTGGCGCCGCGGGTAACGTTGCCGGGCGGCGAACCGTGCTTCCCCGGCGTGGGCCGGTATTCACCGCAGGAGATCCTGAGCGCACACGGTCTCGCCGCCGGCGAGGCCGAGATCCTCGACCCCGCCGAGGGCGTCAGCGTCACGCCGTGGCGGCGGGTTGCTCAGACATCGCCATAGGCGGGTTCCGGCGTCTGCGACGAGCGGCCGTAGCCGGCGATGATGAACAGCGCGCCGATGATTGACAGGTTTTTCAGCGCTTCGACCAGCATCTTGCCGTCCGACGGCGACGGTTGATTCCAGAAGTCATGAAAATAGAAAGTCGCCGCGGCCACAAAGAAGATCAGCAGAATGGCAAAGAACCGCGCCCCGAAATTGAGCGCGATCATCAATCCGGCGATCACCTCGAAGGCGCCGACGGCGATGGCGAGCATTTGCGGCGTCGTTATGCCCGTGATGCCTTCCAGCTGCGCTGTATAGGGCGTGATCAGCGCGGGGAACGTAACCACAACCTTGGTAGCGA
>JAYSPJ010000248.1:0-3911 GCA_043722155.1 Bradyrhizobium sp. | reverse complement strand
CCGCGCGCCGTTGCGATGTCGACCGTCAGACCCTCGATCTCGAGCAGAACAGTCACTTAACCCCTCCCCCCTGGCGCCGAGACGTCACGAATACCGTCGCCGACCATGTTCACGGCGAACACCAGAACGGCGAGCGCGGTGCCGGGAATGGCGATCAGCCAGAACGAGAAGAACATGTAGGTCTTGGCCTCGGCGATCATCAGCCCCCAGGACGGCAGCGGCGGCTGTACGCCGAGACCGAGAAAGGAGAGCGCGGCTTCGAGCAGGATCGCGCTGGCGGCTTCGACGGTCGCCACGACGACAAGCTGGGGCAGCAAATTCGGCAGCACTTCGCCGAGAATGACGCGCAGGGTCGACGCGCCCGCTGCCTCCGCCGCCGCCACATAGTCGAGCACCCGCACCTGCTGCGTCGCGGCCCGCATCACCACGGCGAAGCGGTCCCATTTGAGCAGGCCCAGCACGAGGATGACGACCCAGAGCGAGCCGCCGACCGTGGCAACGACCGCGAGCGCAACCAAAATGAGCGGAAGCGCCAGCCGAACCGTGATGATGAAGGTCACGATCATGTCGACGCGGCCGCCGAAGAACCCGGCGGCAAGGCCGAGCGCGGTGCCGATCAGGCCGGAGATCATCATCACGGCCGCGCCGATCAGAAGCGATATCTGCGCGCCATAGAGCACGCGCGAGAGGTAGTCGCGGCCGAGATTGTCGGTGCCGAGCAGATGAGCCCAATTGCCCTTCTCGTACCAGATCGGCGGAATCATGCGGCGGGACAGATCCTGCGCGTAAGGATCATGCGGCGCGATCAGCGGAGCGAACAACGCCACCAGGGCGATGAACGCCAGCAGGCCGATGCCGATGAGCAGGCCGCGATGCGCCATGATCCGGCGGCGCAACAATGTGCCCGATGACGCCGTCGTCAGGTCAAGAACGGGAATCGCGGCGACGTCGGTCATGATCCGCCCCCGACGCGGATGCGCGGATCGAGCCAGGCATTGGCAAGATCGGCAGCAAGCGTGAGGCCTACATAGATGAAGGAGAGCAGCGTCACGATGGCTTGCGTGACGGGAAGATCCTTATGGGTGATCGACTGAAAGGCGAGATAGCCGAGGCCATCGAGGGCGAACACGGTCTCGACCACGACCGAGCCGCCGAGCAGGAAACCGAGTTGCACCGCCGAGAGCGCCACCACGGGAACGAGAGCATTGCGCAGCGCGTGCTTGAGCACCACGGAGCTCGAAGACAGCCCCTTGGCGCGAGCGGTGCGGACATAATCCGAGGCCAGCACCTCGATCATGCCGGCACGCACCAGCCGCATGATGGCGGGCGCGATATAATAGCCGAGCACGACGGTCGGCAGGACGAAATGGGCCCAGCTGTCGCTGCCCGATACCGGAAGCAACCGGAGCATCACGGCAAACACAATCATCAGGATCAGGGCGAAAAAGAAGCTTGGCAACGCCTGTCCGATCACCGCCAGCGCAAGACAGAGGCGGTCGATCCAGCTGTTCGGATAAAGCGCCGCCAAAATCCCGAGCGGCAGCGATACGGCCAGCGCGAAGATGAGCGAGAACAACGCCAGCAGCGCCGTGGTCGGCAGTTTATCGAGCACGAGCGCATGGACGTCCGTCTTGAAGAACAGCGATGTGCCGAAATCGCCGCGTGCCATCTTCGCGGCCCAGTCGAGATACTGCACGATGAGCGGACGATCGAGCCCGTAAATGCGCCTGATGTTCTCGATGTCCTCGCTGCGCGCGCCTTCCCCGGCGAGCGCGATCGCGACGTCGCCGGACGCACGCAGCAGCAGGAAGGCGAGCGCGGAGACGACCACCGCGACCAAAACGGCAAGTCCGAGACGCTTCAGGGCGTAGATCAGCATCTGATGACCGAGTGTGAGAGGTGGCGCACGCTGCCCCTCACTTGTACGACATTTCCCAGAAGCGCGGGATCTCGTCCGGATAGGCGATGAAGACGAGGTCGGTGTTGGCAACGTAATAGGTCGTCAGCGAATAGAGCGGCAGCGAATAAGCCCGTTCCGCGATCAGGGCGAGCGCCTTGCGATAGGCCTCCTTGCGCACGGACGGATCGACCTGGGAGTCCCCGCGTTGCAGGAAATCGCGCACTTCCGGATCGCGCGAGACATCGTCCGGGCCAAACTTGTAGTAGACCGGCGTCGACGCCGACACGTCGTTGACCGAGAACGAACCCCAGGTCTGGTGCAGCATCGGCGCCTTGCCGGCGCGATTGGCCTCGCGCATCGCCGCGTATTGCATGAAGCGCAGGTTCGCCCTGATACCGATGGCGCGCAGATAACCGATCATCGCCTCGGTCTGGTTGCGCTCCCGGTAGGCGTAGAGATCGATATCGAATCCATCCGGGAAGCCGGCTTCGGCGAGCAACTGCCTGGCCTTCGCCGGGTCGTAGGAATAGCGGGGCGCAGCCTCGTCGCTGCACCCGAACTGCGGCGGGAAACAAAGTGTGTGCAAGACGCGCGCGCCCTGGCCGACGATCTGCTTGACCATGCTTTCGCGATCGATCGCATGCATGATGGCCTGGCGCACCTTGAGATCGCGCAGTTGCGGCGCGGTCGTCGTTTCGCGGGTGTCGAGGTGCAGGAAAGCGATCCGCATCGTCTCGCCGGACACAACTTGAAGGGTCGGAACAGCCTTCATCTGTGTCGCCTGATCGAGCGCGACATTCATGATCATGTCGGCGCCGCCGGCCATCATTTCGGCGACCTGGGTCTGTCGGTCCGGAATGAAGCGGATTTCGACCTTCTCGATCTTCGGCTGCGGCTTTGGCGAATCCCTGAAGTAGTCCGGATTGCGCTCCATTCGCACGAACTTGCCGACCGAATGCTCGGTGATGCGGTACGGGCCGGAGCCGACCGGCTTTTCGTTCATCCCCTGCGGGCCGACCTTGGCGTAATATTCATGCGGATGGATCACGACAGGTCCGGCAAGATATTCGATCGCCGCCGGAAACGGCTCCTTGCAGATGATGCGTACTTTGTAAGCGTCGATCTTCTCGGCGCGGTCGATCCAGGCCACGTTCTGGCGGGTGACGACCTTGCTTTCCGGACTCGCCACGAAATTCAGCGTGTAAACCACATCATCGGCGGTGAATTCTGCGCCGTTGTGGAACTTGACGCCTTTGCGCAGCTCCAGTTCGAGGGTCTTGTCGTCGATCCACTTCCACGCGGTCGCGAGTTGCCCCTTGTATTCGGAGGTTTTAGGATCGCGGTAGATCAGCGTGTCCCACACCTGCTGGCCGATGATGACCCCGATGCGGACATTGTTCATGAACGGATCGACGTTTTCCACGACCTGGTCGTAGGCAAAGCGGATGGAATTACTCTTCTTGTCCGCCAGCGCGGGCACGACAGCCATTATGGCGGCAAACACCGCCGTCAACACCCCGGTCGAAAACCTGCTCATCGTCATCCCTTCGGTCGCGATCCGTCATTGCGGCCCTATCTGACGCCGAGTGGAAAGGCGGCATGCCCGCAAGTCAAGGCTTTGCAACTTGCGGGCCATTGGGTTTTTGGGAACGCCGCCGCCAACCCGCGCGTGCCACCACACCGCAAGGCGGGATTGGACGAGTGAGGAAGTAGAAGCGGCAAAAGGCAGCATGCACGACCGGGCGAAAGCCGGATCAGACGCACTTATGGGTTGAAGGATCCCGTCGCGAATAACAGTCCGATCGCGGTTTCGGCTGTCGTGCGTCGGCCTCACCCCTCACCGCCCGAACACCGTCCGGCTGGCCTCGCTGAGGCGATTTTGCCAATGATCGAATATCTCTAAAGGCTTAGCTGGTCGGGGCAGCTGGATTCGAACCAACGACCTGCAGTACCCAAAACTGCCGCGCTACCAGGCTGCGCTATACCCCGATTGCTTGGGAAGCCCTGTCGT
>JAYSPJ010000247.1:0-6074 GCA_043722155.1 Bradyrhizobium sp. | reverse complement strand
GCGTCGAAATCGAAGCCGTATTTGCCTTCAATATGCGCGCGAATGAAGGTGGAATCGGCAATGGTCTCCGCCTCATCGTCGATGTAGGGCAGCTGCCCCTTGGGAGAGGCCGGTGGCTTGGCTTTCTCTTTGCGGTAGGCGAGCCCGGCCATCTTCAACTGGACCTCGGTCTTGGTCACAAACGGGCTGATTTCCGGCAAACCGAAACCGGCGCCAAAGCCATGGAGGGTGATCATATGAGGGTTCCCGATATCTTGAGCATCCGCTTCAGACTATCCATCCCCTGCTGCCACCGTGGTGTCAGCAGGGGCGACATCGAAACCCAGAGGTCCAGGCCGTACAGAATCATCATGGACAAATCCCCTTCAGTTGAAGTGTTGTCCCGAGTATAGCCGCCGCCTGCTGCCGACATGCTTTCAGCATCGGCGAGCATCACAAAAGAGATTCCCATGAGACGCGCGGACCGGCTGTTTCAGATCATTCAGGTGCTCCGGCGCAACCGGAAGCCATTGACGGCGGATGCCATCGCGGCCGAGTTGGAGACCTCAAAACGGACGATCTACCGCGACATCGCGACCCTGATCGAACAGCGCGTGCCGATCCGCGGCGAGGCCGGCATGGGTTACATCCTGGAGAAGGGATTCGACATGCCGTCCTTGATGCTCACGCCCGACGAGATCGAGGCGGCCGTGCTCGGCGCGTCATGGGTGGCGGGACATGCCGATCCCGTGCTTGCACGCGCCGCCGAAGACCTGATGGCCAAGATCGCCGACACCGTGCCCGAACGGCTGAGGCCCTTCGTGCTCGAGCCCGCCAGCCGCGCCCGCCCGGGCTGGAACAGGGAACCCGACCGCATCGACATGGTGCGGACGCGCGCGCAGATTCACGGCAGCAAGAAAATCACGCTGCGTTATCGCGACGAACAGGGTCGCGCCAGCGAGCGCACCATCTGGCCGATCGCGATCGGTTATCTCGAGGCCGTGCGGCTGCTGGCGGCGTGGTGCGAATTGCGCAAGGATTTTCGCAGCTTTCGGACCGACCGTGTCGTCGACGCGGTCTACCTCGACGAAAAATATCCGGAGCGGCGCGACGCATTGCGGGCAAAATGGCGGCAGAGCCTGGTCTGGGAACCTCCGAGCGACGCCTGACGCCGAGCGGGAAGCGGCCGGGTGGCCGATCCCTCCATTTCGCGCTAAACGAACCCATGGAGAACAGCGATCCAGCCGCGGATGCCGAGAGCCCCTGCCAGGTCTGCGGCGCATGCTGTTCGTATTCGTCGAACTGGCCCCGCTTCACCACCGAGGACGACGCGGCGCTCGATCTCATTCCGGAAAAATTCGTCAACGACGGATTGTCGGGAATGCGCTGCGACGGCGACCGCTGCTGCGCGCTGTCTGGCAAGATCGGCAAAGCTACGGCGTGCGGGATCTACGCGGTGCGGCCCGAAGTCTGCCGGACCTGCATGCCCGGCGATGTCGAATGCGGCATGGCGCGGCGCAGACATGGGTTGCCGGCGCTGGTGTGATTCTTTAGGCGGTCGCGGCTTGCGCGAATTCTTCCTCATCGAGCGCGTCCTCGACCGGCGAGAACGTGCTCAACGGTTTGGTCGAAAGCGTGATTGGCTTGCGGTTGCCGTAGGAGGATGACGGCGCGGCACGGTCGCTCGGCGTTTCGCGGGACAACGCGTAGAGAGTGGAACCGACGCGTCCGCCCAGCTGGATCAGGTCGCGTTCGCTGCAGCTTGCGCCGATCGAAAGCGCCAGCGAATGCAGATGGCTCCTGCGATAGCAGAACAGCGCCAGCATGGCCCGGACGTCGGAGGAAACGCTCTCCACCAGCAGCGGCAGGCCGTTTTCGTTGGCGCGGTACATCTCACCAAGCAATTCATCCCGGACCGGGCAGAAATCGTTTTCGTAGGCGTCGCGGCTTGAAAACATGGCAGTTCTCCCTGACCGTAAGGATGCAGCGCAACCTTCTAACGAAAGGTTAACCACGGGGCCCTGTAGTCACACGGGTATCTTGACCTTGCCGAATCAGTGACGCTTTCGCTGCGATTCGCGCTCCGCGCCGATCAGGATCGCGGCGGCATCAGCCGTTCGCCGACATGAAAATCGACAGGCCGAAGCCGGTGAGATGATGCAAGGCCTGGTCGACGCCGATCAGCGTCCAGAACCATGGATGTTCGTGCGTCACGCCGAATGTCGAAGTGCAAAGTCCCTTGGCGCGGTCGACCGTGATGTGAATGAGAAAGTCGATGATGGCGACGAACCAGAATTTCGGCGCAAGGATCAGAATCAGGGTCATGGCCACCGCGAGATGCACCAGACAGTGCGCCAGCAGTGGCAGCGCCCAGCCGGTCTTCTGGTCCTTGCCGATCGCCATCCAGGAGTTCTGCAGTACGAAATCCGCGATGATGTGCTTCACGGTGAGGAGCACCATCCACCCGACCAGCGCACCTACCGGGACCGACGACGACATTATGGGAAACAACAAAGCTGACGCCCTTTGCTGGGACTGATTGGGACGGACCGGAGGCGTTCAGCGCAACTCTTCTCAAACCCGGACAATTCGATCGGCATTTGTTATTTATGACATCTCCTGTGTCGGATTGCACCAGTGGGTGGTTCGAAAAACCCGAAGTGTGACCTAACGGCGATAGATCGGCGCATCCACAGACGGGGCCACCGGTAAGGTTACCGGAGGGGGTCGATTTGCAATCCGCCGGGAGCGGGATATCATCCCCAAACTGAAAAATTGTCGTTCTTTTTTAGATATTTACGATCTTGCCGGGCGATCTGCGGAGCCAAACAGGTGCCGGGCCGCCCCGGCCCGGATATGAACCATGAACGCAGAAGTCCCAACACCGCCGGCGGCGAGGCCCCCCTCGCGTTCTCGAGTCGTCAAAAGCAACCGCAGGCAGATGCTGCTATTTGCCGCGCTGACGGTGACTTTGACGATCGCGACGGTGTGGGGCTCCCGGATCTGGCTGAATTCCGAAACGCTGGTTTTCGCGGTCGGCGACGCCAACGGCCCGGAGGCCCGGTTCGCCGTCAAGCTCGCCAACATGCTCAGGACAAGCAACTCGCGGCTGCATCTCAAGATCGTTGCCAATCCCGACAGCGCCAAGGCGCTTGCGCAGTTCGATCGCAAGCAGGCGGATCTTGCGGTGCTGCGCACCGACGCCAAGGTGCCGCCCCGCGCACGCGCCATTGCGATCCTGGAGCACGACGTGGTGTTGCTGATCAGCCCCGCCGGCAAGAAGATCAAATCGCTCGCGGAGCTGAAGAAAAAGAAGATTGCGGTTATGGCTGACACCGACAGCGGCGCCGCGTTGATCCGCCGTCTGCTCGACGTCGCCGATGATCCCGCCGCCGCCTCGCGTCTGCAACTGGCGCCGCCGAATTCGACCTTCGATAAACTGCTGGCGTCGGGCGGCTATGGCGCGGTGGTCGTCATTGCGCCAGCCTCCCGGATGCTGAGGGACAAGAGCTTCGAGCAAAATGCCAAGCGTGGCGGATTCACCCTGAACCCGATCGACGAGTCGAAAGCGCTGGCCAGAAGACATCCGGGCATTACCGAGGAAACGCTGTCGGCCGGCGTGCTGTCCTCCACGCCCGCGGTTCCCGAGGCGGATATCGATACGGTGGGGCTGCAGTGGCTTCTGGTCGCGCAGTCCAGGCTGTCGACCGCGGTCACGGGAAATCTCGCGCGGGCGATCTACGAGAACAAGGGCGAGCTTGCGCTGGAGAACGGTTTCGCCTCCAGGATCGAACCGGCCAGTACCGACAAGGACGCCCTCATCGTCGCGCATCAGGGCGCCGCGGACTATATCAACGACGACACCAAATCGTTCATCGACCGCTACAGCGACCTCGCTTATCTGGGCGCAGCAGCGCTCAGCATCATCGGCTCGCTCTTCATCGCGCTCTACACCAAGGTGACCCGGATTGCGCCGGAGAAGGCCAGCGAACTGGCGACGGCCATTCTCGATATCGGCGAGCGGATGGAACATGCCATCACGATGGACGCGCTCGACGCGTTGCAGGACGAACTCGAAACCGTTCTTCGGGGGGCGGTGATCGGGCTGCGCGACGGCACCATCTCGACGGACGGGCTGGATACGTTCAAGCTCGGCTATGAATTCGTGCGCGACGAGCTCGGCATGCGCCGCGAGAGCCTGAAGCGGCACATCGGCCATGACGACAATGTGGTGATCGTCAAGACGGCACAGAGCGCCTGAGGCGCGACGGAGGCGAGCCCGTCCGACTGACCGCGCCTGAGCCTATCGATTACCCCGCCGCCGGATATGCCCGCGCCCGGATTTCCGCGATCGTCCGCTTCAGCGCGGCCTGCAGCGGATCAGGCAAGGCAGCCGCCCGGGCCTCCGCCACCGCGCCGGCCAGATCCTTGAGCGGCAGCACGCCGTCGAAGGTCGGCTTGGCGAGGCCATCGATGATCACATGCCAGTCGGCGAGGCCCTGGCGATAGGCGGCGCCGTACCCCTGCAACATGGTCGCGGTCTGTACGATCGCGGAAGCGGCCTCGGGCTGCTTGGTCAGGGCGCGATCGATCATATGCAACCAGCGCTCGACCCAGACCCGCTCCCTGGCATAGCGCACCGAGAACCGCCGCCATCGCCGCAACGACGCCCCGATTTTCAGACGGCGAATGTGCCAGCGGCTCCGGGTGCTGAAGCGGATCGAGACCTGTTTGCGCCCCCATCCCAGGCGTTCAAGGATATCGAGAATCGGCTCGGCGATCGCCGCGGGGAGCACTTCGACCAGTTCATCCAGCCGGAGTTTCCTGACGTCGTCGGCGGCCCGGGCGCGCGGACCGCCGGCGCCGGGATGCAATTCGGCGAGCTTCAGCTGCGCGATCCGGATCGGATCCTGATAACTCATGCGCATCGCCATCAGCCGGACGATTTCGCCGAACATCGCTTCGTCGACGCCGGGCTTGCCGATGAACCGCCGCAGCCGTTCCACATAAAGCTTCGCGTAGCGCGCGCCCTGATAGTCCATCAAGAGATGAATGCCCTCGCTGACTTCGGACTCCACGCCATCGGGCAAGCCCGTAGGCAGGAATGGCGGCGTGCCATCGCCCTCGCCGATGAAATCGGAGAACAGATAGCGGAGCGAGGACAGGAAGCTTGCCACTCTGGCGATCCGGCGTTCTAGGCGGGCTTCGGCGCAGCGGGGGCTGGCGAGGACGCGGTCTGCTGCGCAAGCCGCTGCTCCAGCTTGTTGATGTTCTCGAACAGCCGGGCGCTGGCAAGACGAAGAAAGTAGAAGCCGAAGGCTGGATTCTGCACGTAAAGCTCCTCGACCTTGGTGTAGCTGACGCTGAGGATCGTGCCGGGCTCGACGCATTCCAGCGTCTGGGTCCGCATGTTCGATGGCGACAGCATGCCGAGTTCGCCGACGATGGCGCCGACCGGCAACTCGATGCCGGACTCGACCAGCTTGAAGCGGCCGCTGACGATGTAGAGCATGTCCTCGGCCTTCTCGTCCTTGTAGAACAATACCTCGCCGGGGGAGCAGTTGCGCTCGGTCATGAACGGCTTCAGCCATTCCATCGACAGGTCGCTGTTGACCGACTTTTTCACGTCCCGCACCAGCTGCAACATCTGGTGCAGCCGATAGGAATTGAGCACCAGCACCACCGACTGCACCAGGATGGCCAGGTAATTGTGGCCCGGAATCGCGGTCCCGATCAGCACGAGGTTGGTGAGAATGCCGACCACCCGCAGGGGGATCATGGTCCGCATCGTGGTGGTCGCAACGACGAAAACCGACGCAAACAGGGCGCCTGCCGTGCCGGCGTGTTCTGCGAGATGTGAGGTATCCATTGGAAACCAACCAGCTTTTACGGAGTGAATGTCTCTTGGATCGTGGTCCAGCGCTTGCCGTCATCGTAATGTCGGCGCGCCGTTATTGATATACGGAGAAAAGGCGACGTTTTGTCGGAGATTCCGGTCGATCGCGGCAAAAATCCCGCTTTGCTGTATGGCCGGGACGCGATGAGCGCTCCCCCTGGCGAGACCCTTGCCAGAACCGGGCCGAGGCCGCAGGCTC
>JAYSPJ010000246.1:0-5970 GCA_043722155.1 Bradyrhizobium sp. | reverse complement strand
GTGGTGCGGATCGAACGCGGTTTCACCGAAGACACCTTGGCCGCGCTGCGGGCCAAGGGCCATCAGGTGGTCGAACCGCTCGGCCAGACCTCGGCCAATTCGATCGCGGTCACGCCGAACGGATTGCTCGGCGCCCCCGATCCGCGTACCCGTGGCGCGGAAGCCGCGGGGCAATAGCGGCACGGCCGGCGCGGCCGGCGAATAACGCCGCACAAGTGTGCGATTAGCGAAAAGGCAAACCACAAGCGACTTACTCTTGAGCGGGTGGGCTAGTGAAGCCGAGGCCGACTGTCGGCGATATAGTAGAGAAACACACTCATGAAGTCCTGCGGAGCAGGACTTCAAAAGTCTAGACGCCACTATCGCACAATTTGCGCCCGGACTATCAGGTCGAAACCATCAAGCCCAAAGTGTTTCGACCGTCGAAATATGGGAGCGAACTGCGCCAAGTGTTCCCGACCCTTGCGACTATGACCAAGCGCGTTGCCGTGGCATTGCAGGCTCAGAGGAAGAGGACGATTGTTCGCTCCGCTCAGAGGCCGGTACTTTGGGAGGTTGCGCATTAATGCCGCCAGTGCCCGCCAGGAATTTATCGCGTCTCAGGGATTCAAACCCATAGCACGCAAGTGCGATCACGCGAGGAATAGGCCCTATCGTCGCATAAGTTGCGATTTGCCGCCTACTTCTACCAAGCAATGCAGCCGCAGCCTGTTGAGTGAGTCTATTTCTCGTTAGAAATTCTACGAATTCCTTAGGCGTCCAACTTTCTTGGGCGAAGGATTGGATGGTGTCCGCAGACATCACCAAATCCTCATTTCCCCATGCCACTGCGTCGCCGTCTTCGGCAATGGTGCCGGTCAAGAAAAGGCCTTCATCCCGCAGCGGGCGATAGACTTTGTAGCTGAATATGGCGGGACTAACGTCAACCAAATCCTCGCGGCCGGACCGGGGGCCTCCAGCCCACCTGACTCGAAGGACATAATCGGGAAGTGGCTGGACAGTCGCCATCCGGGGAAGTTCAATCCCACTATCAACGATGTCATTCCCGCTCATTGAGCCTTCTCCATTCCGATATTAGTAAGGCTAGATTTTCTGGCTTCGCGGCCCAAGCCTGGACTTCAGCTAAGTCCACCTTTGCAGCTTTCCCGGCGACAACCTGCAAAGTCACCATGTCCACGGAAGCTCTGGAATTGGGTCCTTTCAGATGAAAATGCGGGGGGTTGTGGTCCCCCGGATAGACGTAGATCTTACAGTTACTTAGGGGAGCATTTATGCTCGCCATGCTGCCTCGACAACATAACTTTAGCGCAATAGTTGCACAATTTCAATAATATAGTGTGAAACTATTGCACAATATCGTGAATTTCTGTGAGCTGAGATAAGACTACCCGTATTCTTGCGCAGCCAATAGCCCTTCCAAACCCCGGCAAATGGGGGATTTTACGTCCGGACTTTTGAGGCGACTCATCCCCTGAGGGCCGTCGTCCCGTTCTTCCCTCAACAGGAGCTTTTCCATGACGTCACTGAAGGGCAAGACGCTGTTCGTGTCCGGTGGCAGCCGCGGCATCGGGCTTGCGATCGCGCTGCGCGCCGCGCGCGACGGCGCCAATGTCGCGATCGCCGCGAAAACGGCGGAGCCGCATCCCAGGCTGAAGGGCACCATCTACACCGCCGCAGACGAGGTCCGCGCCGCCGGCGGCAGGGCGCTGCCGATCCTGTGCGATATCCGCGAGGAGGCCCAGGTGATGGCGGCGATTGACCAGACCGTCGCCGAATTCGGCGGCATCGATATCTGCGTCAACAATGCCAGCGCCATCAGCCTGACCAATTCGCAGGGAACCGACATGAAGCGGTTCGACCTGATGATGGGTATCAACACCCGCGGCACCTTCATGGTGTCGAAATATTGCATCCCGCACCTGAAGAAGGCCGAAAACCCACACATCCTGATGTTGTCGCCGCCGCTCGACATGAAGGCAAAATGGTTCGAGCACTCCACCGCCTACACCATGGCGAAATTTGGCATGAGCATGTGCGTGCTCGGCCTGGCTGCCGAATTGAAATCCGCAGGGGTCGCCGTCAACGCGCTGTGGCCGCGCACCACCATCGCCACCGCCGCGGTCGGCAATCTCCTCGGCGGCGACGCCATGATGCGCGCCAGCCGCACCCCGGAGATCATGGGCGACGCTGCCTATGTCATCTTCACCAGGCCGTCGCGCGAATTCACCGGACAATTCTGCATCGACGACAGGGTGCTCTATGAAAGCGGCGTGCGCGACTTCGAGCATTACCGGGTCGACCCATCGGTGCCGCTGATGTCGGATTTCTTCGTGCCCGACGACGACGTGCCGCCGCCCGGCGTCAGCGTACGGGCGCTGCCTTCCGTCGGCGACGCCCAGAAGGGGTGCTGATCCGGGTGGGGGAGGGACGCGTGGTTTCGCGGAAGCTGATCGCCGGCGTTGTGGCCACGACGCTCCTGCTGGGAGGGATCGCGGCGGCGGTCATCTTCCGCCCCGATCGTGCCATTCGCGTCGCCACCGGTTTCGTCGCCCATAACCTCTGCGTCAAAGCCTTTGTTTCCGGCCTCGATCCGCAGGCAGTGTTTGCAGAAGCCAATGATCGTGCGGGAATCCGCCGGCTGCGCTATCTGCTCCGCTACCATCTCGACGCAACCGCAAAGACCGTCGAAGCATCGACGCTGGGATTGTTCCGCAGCCGTGCGGCGTTTCATGAAGGTCAGGGCTGCATTGAAACCCATGGATCGAGGCGGCCCTATCTGCTGAGAAGCGATCTGCAGGCGCTGAAGGTGCCGAAGACGCCAGCGCTTCTCCCGGATATCGCGGGACCTTCTGCGGTCGAGCCATCCGATCCCGCCTTGAGGGCCGCGCTCGACCATGCCTTCGAGGAGCCGGCCGAGCCGCCGTTTCGGCGAACCAAGGCTGTGGTCGTGGTCCTTGACGGTCGGGTCATCGCCGAGCGCTATGCCGCCGGCATCGGCGTCGATACGCCGCTGCCCGGCTTCTCGATGACCAAGGCCGTGGTCAACGCCCTGATCGGGATCCTGACGCAGCAAGGTCTCGTCACGCCGTCGATGCCGGCGCCTATCCCGGAATGGCGGGCGGCTTCCGATCCGCGCCGCGAGATCGAAGTAGAGCATCTGATGCGGATGACATCGGGCCTCGCGCTGGACGAAACCAATTCCGGCTTCGGTTCATCGAGCCGGATGTTCCTGCATGACGATACGGCCGGCTTTGCCGTGCAGGCGAAAATGATCGCTCCGCCGGGAAGGCGGTGGCATTACTCCAGCGCGACCACACAGTTGCTGGCGCGGATCGTCCGCGACGCCGTCGGTGGGCCCGAGCAGACGCTGGCGTTCGCGTGGCGCGAATTGTTCAATCCGTTGGGAATGCGCCACGTGACGCTGGAGTTCGATGGCGTCGGCACGCTGCAGGGATCGACCTGGATGCTGGCGAGCGCGAGGGACTGGGCGCGATTCGGCCTGCTCTATCTCAACGACGGCGTGGTCGGCGGCAAGCGCCTCCTGCACGAAGACTGGGTGGACTTTTGCATCGCCGCCTCACCCGGTTCGGACTACGCCGCAGGCTTCTGGACCAATCGCAGCGAGCATCCGAATGCGAAAGGGCGCGTCAGGCTCGGGATCCCCCGCGACGCATTCTTTGCGTCCGGCGATCTCGGTCAGCGCGTGGTCATCCTGCCATCGCACAACCTCGTGATCGTCCGGCTCGGCGACTCCGTCGACCCCACCGGAGACATCCGCGGCCTCGGACGCCTGGTCGGCGAGGTGATCGCCGCGACGCGGCAGTGATGGGTCATCACGCCCCCGGGTTACTACGGGGGTTTAAGTCGGCAGGTTCTTAACATCTCCGGTCTAATTGTCGGCTTTCCGACGCTGGAGAGACGCAATGCTGTTAGGGTTCCGTAATATCGCAATTCTCGCCAAGATTGCGGTTCCAGCGACCATCGTCGCCGTCGTCTCGATCGGGATCGTGCTCTATGCCTCGCTGGCGGTGACCCAGCTGTCGGATACCGCGGCGGCTCTGGTGGATGGAAACGCCACCCGGGCCCAGCTCGCGCTGCAGGCCGAAAGCGCCTTCAACAACGCCGCCATCAGCGAAAAGAACGTCATTCTCAGCGACGACGCAAAGGTGGCAAAGGGACATATCGAGCTTTACGACAAGGCGACCACCGCCACCCTCGACGCGATCAGGCGCTTTGAGGCCATCACCCGGGATGCGGACCAGCGCGCCCTGATCGATACCTTCCGCACCGCGGTCACCGGCCGACGTGACGCGAGCGCCCAGGTGTTCGAACTCGCGCTCGCGGGCAAGGTGAAGGAAGCCTTCGACCATTCGCGCGGCGTGGCGGCAAAACATCGCCAGGTCGCCATCGCGGCGGTTAGCAAGCTGATCGTCATGAACGTGGAGAAAATGCGGGAGGCGCGCGACGCCAGTGTCGCCATGGCCGCGCAAACCCGGGCGTGGCTGGTGATCGGTGCCGCCGCCGGGCTGATCTGCGCCTTCGGCGTCCTCGGCTGGATCGCGCTCTATCAGATTTCCCGACCGCTCGCCTTCATGACCCGTGAAATGACGAAGCTCGCCAACGGTGACCTCGACATTCAGATCGATGGCGCCGACCGGGCAGACGAAGTCGGTGGGCTCGCCCGATCGCTGCAGGTGTTCAAGGAGAACGCGATCACGGCGCGCCGCCTCGAAGCCGAGCAGCGCGAGCAGCAGGCTCAAAAGGAGAAGCGCCAGCTTGCCGTCGAGGGCTATATCGTCGTCTTCGACCAGCAGGTGTGCGAGGCGCTGGACACTTTGAGCGCCGCTTCGACGGAGATGCATGCCACCGCCGGGAGCATGTCGGCTACCGCCGTGGAAACCGGCAGGCAGGCGACCGCCGTTTCCACCGCCTCCGACCAAACCTCCTCCAACGTGCAGACGGTGGCCGCCGCGACGGAGCAGCTGCACGCCTCAACCAACGAGATCTCGCGTCAGGTGACGCAGTCGGCCGAGTTCGCCTCGACGGCGGTGGTCGAGGCGGATCGCACCAACGCCACCATCCAGGGCCTGGCCGAGACGGCGCAGAAGATCGGCGACGTGGTTTCGCTGATTCAGAACATCGCCTCCCAGACCAATCTGCTGGCGCTCAACGCGACGATCGAAGCCGCGCGGGCTGGTGAAGCCGGCCGAGGTTTCGCGGTGGTGGCGAGCGAGGTCAAGGCGCTGGCCAATCAGACCGCCAAGGCAACCGAGGATATCTCGACGCAGATCGCCGCCATTCAGGGTGAGACCGGCCTCGCGGTCGACGCGATCAAGGCGATCGGTGGCACCATCCGGAAAATGAACGAAATCGCATCGGCGATCGCTGCTGCGGTGGAGGAGCAGGGTGCCGCGACCCGGGATATTTCCCACAACATCCAGTTGGTGGCGCAGGGCACCAGCAGCGTGGCCACCAATATCGCCGGCGTGAACGGGGCCGTCGAGGAGACCGGCCATGCCGCCGCGGAAGTGCTTACTGCCTCCGACGATCTCAGTCGCCAGGCCGACAAGCTGCGAGCCAATGTGAACGGCTTCCTCGAAAAAATCCGCGCCGCCTGACAAGCCCCGGGGCGCGTACTCATTGCGCGCCCTGACGAGTTGGAGCGTATCACCTTCCGATCGTGTAGGGCCCGCCCTTTTCCAGTGCCCGCTGGTAGGCCGGCCGGGCGTGAATGCGGTCGAGAAACGCCATGGCCTTGGGATGGCCTTGCTCGAGCCCGCCGCGCGCGGCGGCGGCTTCGAGCGGAAAACTCATCTGGATGTCGGCGGAGGTGAATTCCTGGCCGGCGAACCACTCGCTCTTTCCGAATTCGTTTTCCCAGTAGGCCATGTGCTGCTTGAGCTGGGGATTGACCAGCGAGGTCAGCGCCTGATTGCAGACTTTGCGCACCAGCGGACGCAGCAGCGCCGG
>JAYSPJ010000245.1:0-9643 GCA_043722155.1 Bradyrhizobium sp. | reverse complement strand
GGTCGCGGTATGCGGCTGATCGAGCAGCACCGACATTTCGCCGAGCACGGCGCCCGGTTCGGTGATGGAGGCGACCACGGTGTCTCCCTTGATGACCTCGAGCCGTCCCTCGATCAGGACATAGAGATGGCCGGTCCGGCCGCCCTCGTGCACGACGAGGGCGCCCGCGGACACGTCTTGCCTGACACCGCCGATGCAATATTCCAGAATTTCGCGCATTCGACACCCCGACTCCGAGGACGAGGTTAGGCACGCCCATAGTGAGCGTCGAACGGATAATGCGTGCCGCCTGCTCAAATTCCCGGCACCGACCGGCGGCTTCGCGCGTTCAGCCAGCCAATTTGGCCTTCCGCCTGGGATCGGCGCCGACCAGCAGCGGTCCGAACGTCATGGCAAAGCCGAGGAAGGCGGCGGCCCAGGCGAATGCCGCAAGATGCAGCAACGGCTCGCTGTGAGCAGGATCGATCACCGCGCAGATGCGCGCCAGCGCCGCCACGATGATGGCAAGATAGATCGCCTGCGTGGCGCGCGAGGCGATGAGTGGCTGGCCGGTATGGCCGAGCGTGGCGCGGCTCATCACCGCCAGCGTCATGGTGCCCGCGGCACCCGCCATCCAGGCATGAACGCCGGCGCCCGCCGGCACGACGTCGAATGCGGAGGCGGCATTGAGCAGGAACCCGAACGCCACGAAGGCGTAGCCGACGTGCAGGATCAGCAATAGCCGCTCGCGAAAAGTGCGATCGCCCGCCCAGCGCGCCAGGCGCACCAGATGCAGCAGACCGGCAAATGCCAGCGCCGTGCCGGTGAGCTGGCTCGTGGAGTTGACGATCCACGACAGCAGCGTCAGCGCGGTGATGGCGATGACGATCATGTCGAAGCGGCCGAACGGCGTCGGGAGCCGGCCGGGATTTTCACGCACCAGCCAGTTGCGGGTGAAACTCGGAATGATGCGGCCGCCGATCAGCGAGATCAGCAGCACCACCACCACGATGCCGATCCGGATGCCGGTCTCGGCGGCGCCACGGAAATGCGCCTCGAGGTGAAACGCGACATTGCCGGTCAGCAGCAGCAGAACCAGGATCACCACATTGAGATTTTTCCAGTTGCGGCCGGCCAGGATCTCGCGGGCCGCGGCTGCCGCGACCAGCGCGAGAAAGCTCGCATCGACCAGCATCGCCGTCAGCCAGCCGGTCTCGGCCGACAACGTCACGACAAACCGCCCCGCGATCCAGACCAGCACCAGCGCCAGCAGCGGCGTGCCCTGGATCGGCAACCGCCCGGTCCAGTTCGGGATCGCCGTGAACAGAAAGCCGGTGATCACCGCCGGCAAATAGCCGTAGAGCATTTCATGGACGTGCCAGTCGCGCGGCGCGAACGCGGAAACCAGCGCGATTTCGCCGTAGAACACCGGCAGCCAGACCAGAATCGCGAGCCCGGAATAGATCGAACCGAGCAGGAAGAACGGGCGAAAGCCGGCCGCGAGCAGCGGCCAGCCGTGACGCGCGCGGGGGCGGGAAACCGCCGTCATGACCGCTCCCTGTGGCTTGCGCTGGTGACTTCGCGGCCGCGGCTCGAGTGGGAGTGCTTGCGCATATTCGTGCTCCACTGGTCATCGGCCCCGAACGGCCATTTTAGGATCATTTGGGGGGAATACCGCGCGCCGTTGTTGCGCCAACGCAAACTTCCGCTTGATCGGGGGGCACAATCGCAGTCTAGATTCGATCCAAGTCGCTGATGCGACGGAGGAACCATGGCCACAGTCGACCCCTCGCTGGTTGCCCATCTGCCCTTGTTTGCGGGATTCAGCGCCGAGGAACTCGGCGACATCCTCCGTGAAGCCCGCTCGGTGCGATTTGCGAAAAGCAGCCCGGTATTCGAGGAGGGCCAGGATGCGCATTCCTTCTTCGTGCTGCTGCATGGCCATGTGCGGGCCAGCAAGACCACGCCGGGCGGAGAACAGGTCGTGGTACGCTATGTCGGGCCGGGCGAGACCTTCGGCGTCGCGATGGCGATCGGACTGCCGCGCTATCCCGCCACCGCCACCGCGGTCGACGACAGCGTCGTGCTGACCTGGCCGTCGACGACGTGGCCACGCCTGGTGGCAAAATTTCCGGCGCTTGCCACCAACACGCTGCAGACCATCGGCAGCCGGTTGCAGGAAACCCATACCCGGGTGGTCGAGATGTCGACCCAGCAGGTCGAACAGCGCGTCGCCCATGCCCTGCTGCGGCTGGCCAAGCAATCCGGCCGCAAGGTCGAGCACGGCGTCGAGATCGATTTTCCGATCAGCCGCCAGGACATCGCCCAGATGACCGGCACCACGCTGCACACGGTGAGCCGCATCCTCTCGAGCTGGGAGCAGCGCGGGCTGATCGAGAGCGGCCGGCAACGCATCGTGCTGCGCGAACCGCACAAACTGTTCGTGCTGGCCGAAGAGAAGCCCGGCGAAGACGGGCCGCCGGTGCGGCCGTAACGCCCGGCGAGACCGGACGGGCCTCCGCAAGCGCCGCGGCGTCAGTCGGCCGCCAATCCGGGTTTCTCTTTTTTCTTAAGGCAATTTTAACAATGGCACCGACCGGATGACGCCGCCTCACTGCCTCCGAAGTTTCCCCTCCTCGATTCATTGGAATTGATCGAAAATTAAAGGCGCTCGATAACCGTAACGAAAGCAAATCCTACGTACATCCCGATGCAAGACCACGCGGTAAGGTATCGCATGTCATGTTGCAGCTGAGTGCTCTCCAGATGTGAACCCGCAAGGAACTGCGCCGTGTCGATCAAGTCATTTCTCAAGCAGCGAGCCGTCAACATCGCCGTGGGCGGAAGCTACACGCTTGCGAACTGGTTTGACCCGCAGGGAAAGCCGCGCACCTTCGCGTGCCGGACCAGCCGCATTTCGCCGTTCCGGATGATGGTCGACGTACCTGTGGTCGGCAGGATCGGGGATCAAATCTCGTCCTATTTTAGTGATTTCGGCAAGCTCGATGGCCACATCAGCGACACCGTGGCCGGCGGTTTTCTGCTTGAACTCTCCATGGACAAGGCCATGCGCGAGAAGATGGCGGGCCAGCTCACCTGGCTGGAAAAGAAGCAGAAAGATTCCAGCGTCCGCGACGCCAGGATGCAGGCTCGCATCATCCCGGCGAGTCCGCACTCGGCCCTGACCTTCGCCGATGGCGCCATCCACAGCTGCTTCGTCATCGACATGTCGGTATCCGGTGCCGCAGTCTCGGCCAGCGTGCAGCCGACGATCGGAACGCCGCTTGCCGTGGGGACCTGCGTCGGGCGCGTCGTCAGGCACCTGCCCGACGGGTTCGCGGTCCAATTCGTTGAACCGCAGAGTCGCGCCGAACTCGACCGGCGCATCACGCGACCCGCACCGTCACGTTCCGCAGAAGGTGTCAAGGCGGCGCCTCGCTCCTATGACGAAAAGCTGGCAGAGACCGTGCGGGAACGAACGCTGGAACGCCAGCTCGATAACGACAATACCGTGTATCTTGACGCCTGAACGGCAATCCGGCGAGTAGTCTAGTACTGGCTATGTGAGACCGGTGCGTCGTTTGCTGCCCATGCTTCGAGACGCTCGCGTTGCTCGCTCCTCAGCATGAGGTTGTTGTGTCTCAACAAGTTGGACCTCATCGCCAGGAGGCCACGAAGCGGCCGTCTCGAAGCATGGGCTGCAACACCGATTTGTGATTCCGGGTACTAGACCGCCCGGCTGTGCAGCTGCTTCGATCCATCGAGGTGAGCGTCGAAGGCCGCCGCCACGCTGCGGACCAGAAAGCGCGAGTCATCCGCCACGGCGAGCAAAGTGCCGTCGAGTTCGACGATGCCGTCGGAAATCAGATCCTGCAGCCGGGTCGACGAGTTCAGCATGGCTTCCGCGGGCAACCCGTGCCGCGCGCAGATCGGATCGAGATCGACGGCGAAGTCGCACATGATGCGCTCGATGATCTCGGCGCGCAGCCGGTCGTCGCCGGTCAGGGCATAGCCCTTGACGGTTGCCAGCCGGTCGCCGGCGATGGCTTGCTCGTAGGCGCGGGTGCCGACTTCGTTCTGCACATAGCCTTGCGGCAGGCGGCCGATGGCGCTGGCGCCGAAGCCGAGCAGGACATTGCTGTCGTCGGTGGTGTAGCCTTGAAAATTCCGGCGCAGCCTGCCCTCCCGAAACGCCACCGCCATCCCGTCGTCGGGCAGCGCGAAGTGATCGAGACCGATCTGGATATAGCCGGCCTGCTTCAGCGCGCCGGCGATCGCCTCGGACTGCTGATGCCGCGCCAGGCTGTCTGGCAGCGCCGCATCGTCGATCTTGCGCTGATGTTTCTTGAAGCTCGGGACGTGGGCGTAGCCGAACACCGAAAACCGGTCGGGACGAAGCTCGACGCAGCGGCTGACGCTGTCGAGGCACGACGCGACGGTCTGGTGCGGCAGCCCGTAGATCAGGTCGAAGTTGATGCCGGATATGCCGGCGCGCCGCAGACCTGTCGTGGCGGCGGCGGTCTCCTCGAAACTCTGCACCCGGTTGATGGCGCGCTGAACCACGGGATCGAAGCTCTGCACGCCGAGGCTTGCCCGGTTGACGCCGCCAAAGGCGAGCGCATGGATCATCTGGCCGGTGAGCGTGCGCGGGTCGATCTCGATGGCGATCTCGGCCGAGGACGACACAAAGAAGGATTGCCTGAGCGATCCCATCAGATCCACGAAGGTCTCCGGCGCCATGATGGTCGGCGTTCCGCCGCCGAAATGGATGTGGTCGACCTTGACGCGGCGATCGATCTGTCGCGATACCAGCTCGATTTCGCAGCGCAGCGCGAAGGCGTAGACGGCGATCGGGTCGTCACGGCGGACCACCGAGGTGTTGCAGCCGCAATACCAGCACATCGCCCGGCAGAACGGCACGTGCAGATAGAGCGACGTGGAGGCGTGCTGCGGAATGGCCTTCAGCCATTCGGCGTATTTGCCCGGACCGATCGCGGCCGAAAAATGCGGCGCCGTCGGATAGCTGGTATATCGCGGCAATCGCTCCTGGCCATAGCACGCGGCAAGATCTGGCCTCATCTGGTACCCGTCCCCGAATGGCTGAACCATGGTCGATCAGGGCTTTTGCCCTCGATCTTCTCCCCGTAGCCCACCCCGGGGGGAGCGACTTTGCGCTCGCTCAAACCCGGCACCGAATTGCGCGGTTCCGTACAAATCCGGATTGAGCGAATCTTTGCGCCTGCGCAAAGTGAAGTGGTGAAGCGTCATTCCGGGCGATGGTCGCGCATCGAACGACAAATCGGAGCCGAGGCCATGAGCCTGTACGTGCTGGACGCATTCATCTGGATTCTCGGGATACGCGGTCATATCCCGCAAAGCGGCGACTTCCATCCGATTCCGGGCGCATCGTCATTTGGCGCCAGCGCCGGCAAGCTGATGCGAGCCCTGGCCGCCTTCGTCGTGATGGTCGCGTTTCTGTCGCTGGTGCTGTGGCTGGCGGTCTGGCTCGCCCTCAAGCTGCTGTAGCCGGGCGCCGAGAACGCCGCTTCCGGAAAATTCCTCCTCACGCAACCCTGGAGCGCGTCACCAGGCAGCGATCTGCCGTCTTGACAGCGCCGGGCAAGGGCATAGGATCGCACTAGACCGATCGGTCTAGTCTAGAAAAAGAGCCAGGGAGAAAACACATGCGGGTTGCGAAGGACCAGGTGGACGTCAAGTTGGCGATCCCAGGCGCGGTTATCCGTCAGCGGACGGACTTCGGTGATGCAAGTGGATACGGCAAGATCAGCGGCGAGTACTTCAGCCTTGCCGCAGGTGTGGATACCACCCCCCTGTTCCAGGGGCTGGAAGGAAACCTCTGCCAGTGTCCGCATTGGGGCTTCGTGCTTCTTGGTCAGATCACCACGAGCGATGCGGCCGGCACGCAAGAGACAGTCCGCACCGGCGACCTGTTCTATTGGCCACCCGGGCACAATGTGAGGGTTGATGCCGATGCGGAGGTCGTCATGTTCAGCCCTCAGCATGAGCATAGCCACGTCATCGATCATATGATTGAAAAGACGAAGAGCTAGACTTCCTCGGCCGAGCCGCGGATCGTCCGAATTCCACGGCACCAAGTCGAGAATGTTGAAGTGATTCATTCGACCAAGCAACGACTGATCGACGCGGGTCTCCGCATGCTGCTCGAGCAAGGCTACAATAACCTCGGCATTCAAGCCCTGCTCACGGCGACGGAGACCCCCAAGGGCTCCTTCTACCATCATTTCAAGGACAAGGAGGATTTCGCTCTACAGGTCATCGATACGTACATCGGGGAGGTCCATACGGCTCTCGATGTCTGTCTCCGAGACCCCGAGCGATCCCCGCTCGCGCGCGTGCGGCATTTTTTCGAGCAGACACAGCAGAAGTACCAGGAAGATGGCTACCTGGGCTGCCTCATGGGCGGGCTGGGACAGGAACTGTCCGGCGTCAGCGAGGTGTTCCGGCGCAAGATCGAGTGGTGCTTCTCCTCAATCGCCGAGCGGCTGGCGACCTGCCTTGACGAGGCGCGGCAGAGAGGTGATATCCCGACCGGCTGTGACGTGCGGCAGGTGGCAGACCTTTTGGTCGACTGCTGGGAGGGCGCGGCCCTGCGAAGCCGTCTCCGACGAAACCCCGCTTCGCTGAACGCGATGCTCGACTTCTGCATCCGCTCGGTAGCTACCGGCTGACAGTGATCTGGAATTTGCAGGAGCGACGTCATCGTTTCGCCGGACGCGTCGCTCGGCCTCGGCATCACCATCTCCGCGACCGACACGGTTAACGTCGCGTCACCGATTCTCGTCAGGTGACCTACGTAGGATTGCGTAGGTTTCGCGCCATTCACGGGATGTTTGCTGCAGCGCAAAGAGCCTTGCCACAAAAGGCCTAGGTTGGCGTCGGTAGAAAAACTTCCACATGAAGGAACGATCCGATGTTGACCCGCAGAGCCGCCATGTTCAGTGCCGCCGCAGCAGTCCTCATGCTGGCGACGCCCGCGCTTGCCGACAACCTCAAGCTGCTCCGGCAGAAAGTCGAACTGGTCGCGCCGCCCTTCGTGCATGCACACGAGCAGGCCACCAAGCAGGGCCCCAAGATCATGGAGTTCACGCTCACGATCGAAGAGAAGAAAGTGGTGATCGACGACAGGGGCACCACGTTCCACGCCATGACCTTCAACGGCTCGATGCCGGGACCGCTGATGGTGGTGCATGAGGGCGACTACGTTGAAGTGACGCTGGTCAATCCCGACACCAACCTGATGCCGCACAATATCGACTTCCATTCGGCGACCGGCGCGCTCGGCGGCGCCGAGCTGACGATGGTCAGCCCCGGCGAGCAGGTAGTGCTGCGCTGGAAGGCGACGCGCACCGGCACCTTCGTCTATCACTGCGCCCCGGGCGGCCCGATGATTCCCTGGCACGTCGTCTCCGGCATGAACGGCGCCGTGATGGTGCTGCCGCGCGACGGCCTGAACGACGGCAAGGGCAAGGCGCTCAAATACGACAAGGTCTACTACATCGGCGAGCAGGACATGTACGTCCCGCGTGACGAGAAGGGCAACTTCAAGTCCTACGAATCCGCCGGCGAGTCCTACAACGACACCGTCGAGGTGATGCGCAAGCTGACGCCGACCCATGTGGTATTCAACGGCAAGGCCGGCGCGCTGACCGGCAAGAACGCGCTGACCGCCAGTGTCGGCGAGAACGTGCTGATGGTGCATTCGCAGGCCAATCGCGACAGCCGTCCGCATCTGATCGGCGGCCATGGCGACTATGTCTGGGAGACCGGCAAGTTCTCCAACGCACCGGAGACCGGCCTCGAGACCTGGTTCATCCGCGGCGGCTCCGCGGGAGCGGCGATGTACAAGTTCCTGCAGCCCGGCATCTACGCCTATGTCACGCACAATCTGATCGAGGCCGTCGAACTCGGCGCCACCGCGCACTTCAAGGTCGAAGGCAAGTGGAACGACGATCTGATGACCCAGGTGAAGGCGCCGGCGGAAATTCCGGTCGCCAAGACCAACTAGGAGACCAACCAAGCGAGCAACCAAAACATCAACCAAGACCAACTGACGAAGCAGCGGTGCCGGCCCACAGCCGGCACCTCCGCTGCAACGAAGCGAGACGGCCATGCTGATCGCATTCAAACTCAAGCTGGCCCTGGCCTGTGCGGCCGGCCTCGCCGGTCCGCTGGCGGTGGTACCACTGCTCAACCAGACCGGTTCGCCCGACAAAGCCGTTCGCGATCCCTCGGCCTTCGTCGAACTGCAGCCCGGCACCGTGTCCTATCGGGTGGCCGGCGACTTCACGCGCGCGGCCAGACAGGTCGAGGCCCCCCTGGCGTCCGTGCGCTTCAGCCAGCCGCTCTCGATCATGAAGCATCAGGTCTCGGCTGCCGACTACCAGCGCTGCGTCGAAGCGGCCGGCTGCCGCGCGCTGAACCCGGGCGTCAAACCCCTCGCCGACCGTCCCGCCGTGCAGATCAGCTGGCACGATGCCGACGGCTATGCGGCCTGGCTGTCGCGCCAAACCGGCGAGCACTACCGGCTGCCGACCGACGAGGAATGGGCCTTTGCCGCAGGCAGCCGCTACAAGGACGACAGCCTGCCGGTCGACGATGACGATCCCTCGAAACGCTGGCTCGCCCGCTACGACCGCGAGTCGAACCGCGAGTTCGGGGCCGACAGCGAGCCGCAGCCGTTCGGCCATTTCGGCGCCAACGAGCACGGCCTTTACGACACGTCAGGCAATGTCTGGGAATGGACCAGCACCTGTTTCGTGCGCACCAGGCTCGACCATTCAGGCCAGGCCATCTCGAGGAATTCGAATTGCGGCGTTCGCGTCGCCGAAGGCCAGCATCGCAGTTACGTCACGGATTTCATCCGCGATGCCCGCGCCGGCGGCTGTGCGGCCGGAGTTCCCCCGAGCAATCTCGGTTTCCGGCTGGTGCGCGAGCGCAAGTCCTGGGTGAGCAAGTCCTGGGTGAGTCAGCTTTCATCCGGACTCGGCAAGGCGCTGTCGATCGCGCGGTTGTGACTTCACAGGCGGGGCGCGGTCGCGATGTTCCAGGTTTGGAATCTTTCTAAATCTCGGCGTGGAATCGCTCTAAATCAACACTTTCGCGACATCCAGTCGGAGACAGCGCGGCACCCGCTGCGCTACTGAGACCATCATCGCCGCCGGAGCAGCTTCATGACGAACTTTCGTGTTTTCACCGCAACCGCCGCGTTGCTTTGCTTGGCCTCGCCTGGTGTCACGACGGCATCCGCCGAAAACGGTGAGGTCAACGTCTACACCTATCGCGAAACCAAGCTGATCCAGCCGCTGTTCGATGCCTTCACCGCGGACACCGGCATCAAGGTCAACATCGTTTCGGCGAGCTCGGGGCTCGAGCAGCGCATCAAGGCCGAGGGCACCAACAGCCCGGCCGACGTGCTGCTGACGGTCGATATCGGCCGCATCGACGAAGCCGTAGCGGCCGGCGTGACGC
This sequence comes from Bradyrhizobium sp., assembly GCA_043722155.1. Classification (GTDB taxonomy): domain Bacteria; phylum Pseudomonadota; class Alphaproteobacteria; order Rhizobiales; family Xanthobacteraceae; genus Bradyrhizobium. The sequence continues at coordinate 154 of JAYSPJ010000245.1, read as the reverse complement.
AGCCGATCAGGTCGGAGGTGATCGGCAAGATCGTGCCGGCTCAGTATCGCGATCCGGACGGTCACTGGGCCGGAATTTCGATGCGCGCGCGCGTGATCTATGCCTCGAGGAATCGCGTCAAGCAGGACGCCATCACCTACGAAGAACTCGCCGA
>JAYSPJ010000244.1:0-2873 GCA_043722155.1 Bradyrhizobium sp. | reverse complement strand
TCTTGGAGACGTAGCGGCTCGCGGTCAGGAAGTGGGTGTTGGTGTAGGCGATCTGCTTCTGCCGCTCGGCATTGTTGGTGGTCGAGCCGCATTCGAGATCGATGGTGCCGTTGGCGAGCAACGGAATTCGGGTCGATGACGTCACCGGCGTAAGCTTGACCTCGAGCTTGTCGAGCTTGAGCTCCTTCTTCACGGCATCGACAATTTTGTAGCAGATGTCCATGGCGTAGCCGATCGGCTTCTGGCTGTCGTCGAGGTAGGAAAACGGAATCGACGAGTCGCGAAACCCAAGGGTGATCGCGCCGGTGTCCTTGATGTTTTTCAGCGTCCCGGTGAGTTCCTGCGCCATCGCCGGCGCGGCGCATAGCGCGGCGGCAAGCGTGTAGCCAATGATATGCATCCGTTTCATACGTGTACTCCTTGCTTGGTTGATGTCGTCGACTGCTTGAGGATTTCGCTCAGGACCGGCGCGATATAGCGGCGAAATTGCCCGGGATTCTCGCTCATCGGGAAATGACCGAGTTGTTCCATGATGGTGACGCTGGCGCCGCCGATCGCGGCCGCGGTTCGCCTGGTGTCCTCGGGCGTGCAGGAGAAATCATACTCGCCGGTCAGCAAATAGAGCGGACATACGCCCGTATCGATCTTCCCCACCCGGCCGCGCAGATCGCCGTCGACCCGGTAGAAATAGAGATCGCCCTTGAAGATGCCCGGTCCGCCCTGCATGTAGGCCCACAGTGTTTCGCGGCGCGACACTTCCGGGCCTTGCGGCGCTATCAGGCCGGACACCAGCGCGGCGCAGACCTCGCCGCCGTGAACGTCCGGACGATGCAGCCAGGAGGTATCGTACCATGGCGCCTGAAAATCGGCGGCTTCCAGCCCGATCAGGGCGCGAAATTCGGGCGCATGGTCGATCGCCAGATTGAGAACGATGCGGCCGCCGATCGAGCAACCCATGACGACCGGCTTCTCCAGTCCCAGCGCATGGCAGAAGGCACGGACGGTCTCGGTGTAACGGGCGGTCGTCAGCCGGTATTCCTCGCCGTTCCAACTGGCAGGCGGATTGGATTTGCCGTGCCAGGGCATATCGAACGCAACGATACGGAATTTCTTCGAGAATTCCTCGTCCGCGAGCAGATGCCGCCACTGCCGCCCATCGGAGCCAGCCGTATGCAGACACACCAGCGGAATGCCGGCGCCGTTCTCCTCGAAATAGATGCGATGCATCTCGCCGTCGATTTCGACATGGACGTAGCGGCCGACCATCGGTTCGATGTAGCCGGTCATGTCCGCCCCGCGGTGCCATGCCGCCGGGGCAGCGCCAGCACGTCCTTGAAGTACTGGAGATGCGTCATGAACGGATGCAGGTCGCCTTCGAGAGCGGCTTCTTCAAGTTTGGTCAAGGCCAAAAGATCGTGCCAGCCCGGCCGTGGCACGGGTTTCCAATACTCCGACCAGGCCGCTGAAGTCGCGCGATAGGAGAAACGCCAGGACCGCATCAGAACCGGCGCCGGCGTCAGATCGACGAACCTGCCGCCGCGGATCGAAGCATGAAACGGGTGATCGAGCGGTCCCAACAGGCACTCACAGTCGAGCGCGCGGCCGCGCTCGATCAACGCAGGCGCCTGCTCAAGCAGCCCTGGAATTCCGGCAAACGCCTTGATCACGGCGGCGTCGGAGGGGTTCGGAGATGGCGTCACGCGCTTCAAGCAGGCGTTTCCCTGCAATGCCGGCATTGGCAATGTGAACGGAACAGGCGCTTCCGGTTCCGCATATCTATGACCCGATCGTCAGGCCATCGCAATGGGCCGTTTGGAGGACCCCCTCGGTACGCCGGGCCGCGCCGGCCGGCGTGTTTTTTCCATGGCGCGGCAGGATTGCGGCAGGCTTATTGTCGCACGCGCCGATTCCGGGCGGAATGCCGCCGGTGCAGCGATTTACGTGCTTTTCTTCCCCGTCGTTTTCAGGGAAGGTTGAATCCGGTAACGAAAACAATGCCGGTCTCGTCGTGAGCGGAACCGCAAGGGAGAAGCCGAATGTTCCAACGTAACCGTGTGATGATCGCCCTGGCCGCGATCGGCATGCTGGCGTCTGCCGGCGCCGGCGCGCAGGACTACCCGATCAAGCCGATTACCCTGATCGTGCCGTGGCCGGCAGGGGGATCGACCGACATCTCGATGCGCGCGATCGCCGACAGCGCATCCAAAATTCTCGGCCAGCCGATCACGATCGACAACAAGGCCGGTGGCGGTGGCACGGTCGGCCCGGCCACCATGGCGGCCGCCGCCAAACCCGACGGCTACACCATAGCACAGATTCCCATCACGGTTTTTCGCCTGCCACTGATGCAGGAAGCCCCATGGGATCCCGCCAAGGACTTCAGCTACATCGTTCACCTCACCGGCTACACGTTCGGCGTCACCACCAGCGCCGAGTCGCAGTTCAAGACCTGGAAAGACGTGGTCGACTACGCCAAGGCCAATCCCGGCAAGGTGACTTACGCAACCCCGGGGGCCGGAACCTCGTTGCACATCGGCATGGAACAGATCTCCGCCCTGGCGGGCATCAAGCTGACGCAGGTGCCATTCAAGGGCGGCGCGGAAACCAACGCCGCGGTGCTCGGCCAGCACACCATGCTGCAGGCCGATTCCACCGGCTGGCGCCCGCTGGTCGACGCCGGCGAGCTCCGGCTCCTGATGGTGTGGACATCGGCACGGTCGCCGAATTTCCCCGACGTGCCGACGCTGAAGGAACTCGGCTACCCCATGGTCTATGATTCGCCGTTCGGCATCGCCGGACCGAAGGGCATGGACCCCAAGATCGTCGCCAAGCTGCACGACGCCTTCAAGAAAGCGCTCGACGATCCCGCCGTG
>JAYSPJ010000243.1:0-1533 GCA_043722155.1 Bradyrhizobium sp. | reverse complement strand
TTTCCGACACAGGAATCGGGGCCGCGATCACCCTTCCCGCCGTAGCGCCGCGAAGCAACTATCAAATCGAATCTCGGTGAAATACGGCGACCAGATTCTGTCTTTGGCCACTGCGAGTTCTCTAGCTCGGACTGTCACTCTTTTGAGCGTAAGGCTCAAAAAATCCGATTCCCTCATCGGTCAAATGGACCTGCCACTGCTCGCTGACTTGATGTCGCGAAAATGGAATAGGCTATGTCCATGTCAGATTCGTAAAAAGGACAATGTCGTGAGTGGAGACGCCAAAGTAACGGCAAAGGGCCCGTGTGGTGGCGTCGGCACGGCCGAGCGCCTCAACCAAGGATGTTTCTGCATCACCCTCGACCGACCGGAGCTGCTGCGAGCGCTCGACGCCGAAGTCGGGTCGGCAGGGTTTGCCGCCGCGCTGGCGACATCGCATCCGTCGTTGCTCTCCAATGTGCCGGTTTTCGTCACTCCCGAAACGATGATCGCTCTGACTGAGGTGGTTGCGGCCGTCGAAGCGGCGGCACGCCTGCCTGGCTATCGCGAGGCGGCGTTGGCCTGGGCTGCGCCGATCGCCGCAACCGACTTCGGACCGGCCGGCGCGCTTATGGGCTATGATTTCCATATTACCACAGCCGGGCCGCGATTGATCGAGGTCAACACCAATGCTGGCGGTGCATTCCTCAATGCCGCCCTTGCGGACGCACAGCGGGCATGTTGTGGCGAGGCGCAGTTGGTAGCGAATCTGGAGCCACCGCAGCGGGATTTCGGTGCTCAGATTGACTCTATGTTTATCGAGGAATGGCGGCGGCAACGGGGTACAGGAAGGCCGACAACGATCGCCATCGTCGATGACGAGCCCGCGGATCAATATCTGTTTCCCGAGTTCCGCCTCGCCAAGGCGCTCCTTGAGAAACAGGGTGCCGTCGCGGTGATTGCCGATGCGGCGGCGCTGATCCTGGATGGTGACGGACTGACGTTCGACGGCCACCGGATTGATCTGGTCTACAATCGCCTCGTCGACTTCGAACTTGCCGAGCCGCGCCACGCCGCCTTGCGAGCTGCCTACGCCAGCGGCAGCGTCGTCGTGACCCCTAATCCGCATGTCCATTACCTGTTCGCGGACAAGCGAACCTTGACGTTGTTGTCGGATTCAGACCGTCTTCAACATTGGGGCCTGTCGGCGGCGCACCTCGACACGCTGCGCGCCGCGGTGCCCGCGACGGTCGTGGTCTCGCCCGCTAACGCCGACTCGCTATGGCATGATCGTCGCAATCTGTTTTTCAAGCCCGCGCGCGGCCACGGCAGCAAGGCCGCCTACCGCGGCGAAAAACTTACGCGTCGAGTATGGGGCGAAATTCTCGCGGGCGATTATGTCGCGCAGGCCTATGCCGAGCCGAGTGTGCGGATCGTAGAGCGTGACGGCATGGCCACCGCACTCAAGATGGATATTCGGCTCTACACCTATGCGGGCACGGTAATGCTTGCCGCCGCGCGTCTCTACCAGGGGCAGACGACCAATATGCGGAC
>JAYSPJ010000242.1:0-3917 GCA_043722155.1 Bradyrhizobium sp. | reverse complement strand
TCGGTGACAAAAACGTGGCCGTCCTTGCCCTTTCGCAGCACCATTTGCCCGGAATTGCCGCTTTCCGCAAATGCCCTGGCCAGGGCGCGCTGCGTGGCGGCAAGGCCGAACGGAATGACCTCGACGGGCAGCGGAAAACGGCCGAGAACATCGACCCATTTGGTGTCGTCGGCGATCACGATCATGCGATCGGACGCGGCTGCGACGATCTTTTCGCGCAACAGCGCGCCGCCGCCGCCCTTGATCAGATTGAGCGCGGGATCGATCTCGTCGGCGCCGTCGACGGTGAGGTCGAGCCGGTCGACCTCGTCGAGCGTGGTGAGCGGGACGCCGCATTGCTCGGCCTGGATGCGGGTGGCTTCCGAGGTCGGCACGCCGACCACGTTCAATCCGGCGCGCACCTTTTCACCGAGCAGGTCGACAAAATGCTTCGCGGTCGATCCGGTACCGAGACCGAGCTTCATGCCGCCCCGCACCTGCTCGAGCGCGCGCGCCGCCGCCTGCCGTTTCAATTCGTCCATATTCACGCGCAATTTCTCTGAAGCCGCCGCCGATGATGCGGCCGACGTTGGTCTGGCGGGGGCATATCTAGCGTCGTTTTGCGGTGAGGAACAGCGCTATAAAGGGGCTCCGGCTACAATGACGGTTGAGGGGCTTGCGCGATGGCGCGGGGACCGATAGCGATTTTCGCATGACATCTTCTTCCCGCATTGTTGTATTCGATCTCGACGGCACGCTGGTGGATACCGCGCCCGACCTGATCAACGCGCTCAACTTCGTCCTCGACCGCGAAGGACTGCCGCCGGTGCCGCTGCATGCCGCGCGCAACATGATCGGACAAGGCGCCCGCAAGCTGATCGAACGCGGCCTCGAGCTGGAAGGCCGCGCCGCCAGCGTCGCGGATATCACCCGGCTGACCGCCGATTTCATCGATTACTACGCCGCCCATATCGCCGTCGCCTCGCGGCCGTTCGAGGGCCTCGAGAGCGCGCTCGACGAGTTGTCCGCGCTCGGATTTCGCTTCGCGGTCTGCACCAACAAGCTGGAGTGGCTGTCGAAGCGCCTGCTCGACCAGCTCGACTTGAGTTCGCGATTTGCCGCGATCTGCGGCGCCGACACGTTTGGGGTCTCGAAACCCGATCCCGTCATCCTGCGTGAGACCGTCGCGCGCGCCGGCGGGCATCACTCCGAGGCGATCATGGTGGGGGATGCGGGTCCGGATATCGGCGTCGCCCGCCGCGCCGGGATTCCGGTGATCGGCGTCGAATTCGGCTACACCGAAGTGCCGATCGCGGATCTCAAACCGGACCTGCTGATCAGCCACATGCGCGATTTGCCGGAGGCCGTCGAGCGCCTGATGTCGCCCCAAAAACCAGCATAAACTATTGATTATATGAATATATATAGGAATTAACCATTTCTTAACGATCCCGCTCCGCCCGGTTGCGCCGATATCCTGACGCTCCTATGGTTGCCGAGGGGATTGTGGCAGTACGCCGCAATTAGAGTGACGGATATGCGTCGTGTCATCGTGATCGCGGTTACCGGAGCCAGCCTGGCCGGATGTTCGTCGTTTTCCATGGATTCCTTCAAGCCGACGCCGCCGACCGTCCAGGTCCAGCTCGACTCGATTCCGTCGGGCGCCGACGCCAAAACCTCGGTGGGACCGGGCTGCAAGACGCCCTGCTCCGTCGCGGTTCCCGCCGTCGATAGCGGCTTCGCGGTCACCTTCACCCTGAACAAGTTCCTGCCGGTCACCATCCCGGTGCAGATCATCAATATCCCCGGCGATTTCTCGACGCCGGCGTCGACCACGATCGATCCCAACCCGGTGGTCGCGGAACTGAAGCCGGCAGGGCCGCCGCCAAAGCCGGTTCGCAGGCCGCCGCCGAAGCCGAAAAAGCCGAAGCCGGCCGCCGCGCCCGCGGCATCGCCGTTCCCGGCCCCGCCGCCCGCCCGCTGATCGCGTGCGCTGCACCTGAAAAGGTTGCGGATTGTACTGCTATCGCAACGTGCCTAGATTGCGGTGGCAGCGCCCTCCAACCTCGTCGCGGCTGCCAGGCGAAAAGGCTCATCTGAATGTCCTCACCGAGTTCACCCGCGTCGCTATCGGGTGCGATGACCGACCCGTTCGGCCGGACCATCAGCTATTTGCGGGTATCGGTCACCGATCGCTGCGATCTGCGCTGCTTCTATTGCATGTCGGAAGACATGACATTCCTGCCCAAGGCCGATCTGCTCACGCTGGAAGAACTCGACCGGCTGTGCACGGCCTTCATCGCCAAGGGCGTGAAAAAATTGCGGCTCACCGGCGGCGAACCGCTGGTCCGGCGCAATGTGATGTCGCTGGTGCGCTCGCTGTCGCGCCACCTCGACAGCGGCGCGCTCGGCGAACTGACGCTGACCACCAACGGCTCGCAGCTGGCGCGCTTTGCCTCCGAATTGCACGACTGCGGCGTGCGCCGCATCAACGTCTCGCTGGATACGCTGGACCCCGCGAAATTCAAGGCCATCACCCGCTGGGGCGATCTCGACAAGGTGCTGGCCGGCATCGAAGCTGCGCGATCGGCCGGCCTCGCCGTCAAGATCAACGCGGTGGCGCTGAAGAACCTGAACGAGGAGGAAATCCCCTCGCTGATGCAATGGGCGCACGGCAAGGGCATGGCGCTGACGCTGATCGAGGTGATGCCGATGGGCGACATCGGCGAAGGCCGCATCGATCAGTATGTGCCGCTGTCGCTGCTGCGCGCGCGCCTGGCCCAGCAATTCACGCTGACCGACCTTGCCGACGACACCGGCGGTCCTGCCCGTTATGTTTCCGTCGCCGAGACCGGCAGCAAGCTCGGCTTCATCACCCCGATGACGCACAACTTCTGCGAAGCATGCAACCGGGTGCGCATCACCTGCACCGGCACGCTGCATACCTGCCTCGGCCACGAGGATGCCTCCGATTTGCGCAGGCCGCTGCGGGCCTCCGCCGACAACGACCTGCTCTCCACCGCGATCGACCGCGCCATCGGCCTGAAACCCAGGGGTCACGACTTCATCATCGATCGCCGGCACAACCGCCCGAGCGTCAGCCGGCATATGAGCGTCACCGGCGGCTGAAATTCTCAGCACCGGATTTGCCAAGCTGCGCAACAGTTTAATCCCGCGTCAATTTGTCCATTTTCCGATTGACGCCGCCACGACGCACTGAAATGGTGCGGCTGCTTTATGCCTGCTCGGCCGGATAGGCCGCTGCGCTCTCTTCGGCGCAGTCAAGACGGCAAGGCGCGTAAGTGGGGGAGGACCATCGTTGCAATCGCACTTGAATATGAGCCATCGCTGCACGCGTTCGACGCGTGGCGGCGAAGTGCTGCGCCTTGAAACGGAAGGCGTGCTCTGATGGCGACCGCCCGAGAGACTACGATGCGTCCGCTGTTGGCGCTGAGCGCCGGGATCGACTGGCTCAACGAAAAAATCGGCAACGTCTGCAACGTTCTGGTGCTGGCGGCCTGCGTGGTCAGCGCCGCCAATGCGATGATCCGCTATGCGTTCGGCTACTCTTCCAACGGCTGGCTCGAGCTGCAGTGGTACATGTTCGCGATCCTGGTGATGTTCGGCGCGTCCTACACCTTCAAGCGCAACGAGCATGTGCGGGTCGAAATCCTCTATTTGATGCTCTCCGAGCGCGGCCAGCTCTGGCTCGATCTGATCGGCACACTGTGCTTCCTGATCCCGGCCTGCCTGCTGCTGTCCTGGCTGTCCTGGCCGTTCTTCATGCAGGCCTACGTCGTCGGCGAGGCCTCCAGCAATGCCGGCGGCCTGCTGCGCTGGCCGATCAAGTTCGTCGTTCCGGCGGGCTTCGTGATGCTGGCGCTGCAGGGCGTATCCGAGGTCATCAAGCGCGTCGCGGCGCTGCAGAACCTCGTGAC
>JAYSPJ010000241.1:0-1697 GCA_043722155.1 Bradyrhizobium sp. | reverse complement strand
GCAAAGCCCAGCGACCAATTCGACGACGATGGATGGCGCGCCTGATGCTGCTCGCCGGGCGCCATGACTTGGATGCGGTCAAAGGCCACCGGCACCAGGCCTGAGGCAGCCGAAGCGAAGCTGAAAACGATTACGATCGCCAGTGCGGCCACCGCGCCGAGCCCCGCCAGCAAATAGCCCCAGACCCGACGGATCGTCCTGGGCGGCGCGGCCAGCGGCACCGCATCTCCGGGTTCGGAAGCCCTAATCACATGAGTCCACCGCAAGTGTCATGCCGTCATATGTGGCCGCCCGCGCCGCCTTGTCGAGCCTTGCGGCGATACCCCCCATGTTTGTGGGATAGCGCGGCGGGTAATAACCAATGACACAGGCACGGCAATTTGACGCCAAATGGGAAGGACTGCCGATATGACGGCAATGAACAAGAGGCTGGGGGCAGCGCTGGGTGCCTTGGCGATGATGATCGGGGTGGGTCCGGGTACAGTCATACCGGCTGGTGCCGTTGAAACGGGGCAACTTCTGATCCGCGACAAAGGCCGCGCAATCGTCGTCAAAATGCAATCTGGCGACGGCTCGATCCTGGCCGCCAGCGATGCCAACAGCGAAGTGCGCTTGACCGGGCTCGAGCCGGGCACCTACAGCGTCCGTGTCGTCGAGGGCGCGCAGCAAACCCCGATCCGCGTGGGCCCTGACGGAAGGATGGCATTCGTCGCCTGGCAGGAAACCAAAGGTCCCGATCCCGAAGCAACCGATCCCCGCGCTCGCCGCGCGTTGCCGGTGGTGCGCCGCTGGGCCGAACAGATTGCGTTTGACAAGGTCAGCGCTCCGTCGGCCGCTTGCAAAAGTTGCACCGGAGTAATCATGGGCAGCCGTGCCATCTCAGTCGATGTCAACGCATCGAGCGCCGAGGAACTCGCCCGCGAAACTCGCAACACTTCCGAAGCCGCACGCGCCATCGTCGCCGAACGCAACAGCGGCGGACCATTCAAGGGCGTGGTCGACTTCGCCCAGCGCGTCTGCCCGAAGGTCGCGGTCGATTTCGAAGACGCCTCCATCAAGTTCGGCGACCAGACCATGCTCGTCCAGCGCGGCAGCGATCCGAAGAATCCCGGTTTCAAATGCGCGCGCGGGACGGGCGAGCTCGAACTGTTCGGCAAGAAGCACAACTACGTCGGACATGTGACCCTGCTGAAGTGATTTCCAGCGATGAGGAGAAGATGATGATGCCAGAATCAAAAAACTTGGTGCGGCGAGTGGAGGGAGCCTTGGTGGTTGCCGCGCTGGTCTGCGGCTTGAACGCGCCGCATTCGGCCTTAGCGCAGACTCGGCCAGGTGCGGAGGCTGCGATCGCAGCACCCGCCCCGATCGGGGCTGCGGTTCGTATTCCCAGCACGGCGGAACGGACCAGAGTGGCGGGCCAGCTGCAAGCTGCGCACGTCCGGCTGCTCAACGATCCGGCCTATCTCGAGGCCTTTGCCCGGAAAGACGCTGCGCGCGTTGCCGAAATGCTCCGCCGGACGGCGGGAGTTGATTGGCCCGTCCCGATCGCGATCGGCGAAGGCGGGACCGGGCCAGCAGGAGTAAGCTTCGGCTTTGCCTGCAAAACCTATGACAGTTTTCCGTGGATCCGCTGCTGGGGCGGTGTCTCGCTCTAGAACGATACGCTCCGGCCTATCCGGTGCTTCCTAAGAAAGGAA
>JAYSPJ010000240.1:0-3923 GCA_043722155.1 Bradyrhizobium sp. | reverse complement strand
ATCGTCTTCTGCTGTTTTTCCGCCGAGGGCGCCGCCCTGCATGCGCAGGAAATGGCTGAATTCGGCAGCCCTTGTGTGGATTGAGACGGTCAGTAGACTACATCCGCCGGCGATGAAGAAACGGATCCATGACGCGATGGAGAACTGACGGCTTCAGGCGGGGCCAACTGTTTGCCGCTGTGCTTGCGCTGCTGCTTCTTGCGGCTGCCGTTGGGCGGTCGGGCACCGCCGATGCCGAATCTCCACGTGCCGCCTCATCGAGCTTTTCGCCCGACAAGCTCAAGCGCGTCGGCGATTTTATCCGCAACGACGTCGCGACCGGCAAGATCCCGGGCGCCGTCATCCTGATCCAGCAACACGGCCATCCCGTCTATTTCGAAAGCTTCGGGGTGCGCGACGTCGAGAGCAGGCGTCCGATGACCGCGGACAGCATCTTCCGGCTTTATTCGATGTCGAAGGCCGTTACATCCGTGGCGGCGATGATGCTGGTCGAGGACGGCAGGCTGTCGCTCGACGATCCCGTTTCGAAATACATCCCCGGTTTCGCCGACATGAAAGTCGGGGTCGAGAAGCGCGATGAAAGCGGCAAGCCGGTGCTGGTATTTGAGCCGGCCAGCCGCCCGATCACCGTCAAGGACCTGCTGCGCCACACCTCGGGCCTCACCTATGGCTTCTATGGCGACAGCGCGGTGCGAAAACTCTATGCCGGCTCGGATCTGTTCGCCGGCGATTTTGACAACGCCGCCTTCGCCGAGCGCATCGCCAGACTGCCGCTCGCCGAACAGCCGGGAACGCTGTGGGACTATGGCCATTCGACCGACGTGCTCGGCCGTGTCGTCGAAGTCGTGTCGGGAAAGTCGCTGTTTCAGTTCGAGAAGCAGCGGTTGCTCGATCCGCTTGGCATGACCGAAACCGCGTTCCACCTCCTGGACGAGACGCAGCGGCCGCGCATTGCCGAGCCGATGCCGAACGATCGTTTTCGCGGTCCTGTCGCCGGCATCAGGGATCCGATGTTGCCGCTGCGCTGGGAATCCGGCGGTGCGGGCATGGTCGGGACGATCGGCGACTACGCCCGTTTCGCACAGATGCTGCTGAACGGCGGCTCCTTGGACGGCAGGCGATACCTCAAGCCGGAAACGATCGCATTGATGGCGTCGGACCATATCGGGCCGGAGTCCGGAATTGCCCGCGACCAGTACTATTTTCCCGGCGATAGCAGCGGGTTCGGGCTCGGCTTCGCCGTGCGCATCGCGGTGCCGGCGAATACCTCGTGGCCGCTCGGCGAATATCGCTGGGACGGCGCCGGTGGCACCTTCTTCTTCATCGATCCGCGCGACGACATGTTTGCGATCTTCATGGTGCAGGCGCCGTCGCAGAGCGGGCGGATTCAATTGGCGCTGAAGACGTTGATCTATGAGGCACTGAAGAATTGATCGAGGCCTTTCGGCCGGGCAATCACCGACGCCACAGCATCGCGTTTTGCTGCGATGCGAAGCGCGCTTGAACTCACGCCGCTGGCTGGTGAACGCAAACAAAGCTGCTATGCTTGTTCAGGATTGACCGGAACGGAGATCGCCATGGATGCCGTGACGCCGAAGGGCTCGCACACCACCGAGACACACTCCCACCTCGTTCGCCCCGACACCATGGAGTGGCAGAAGACCCGCTTCCCCGGCTGCGAGGCCAAGACGCTGCTGTTCGATCACAAGACCGGCCTGATGACCGCACTGATGCGCTTCGAGCCGGGTGCGGTACTGCCCGACCACGAGCACGTCAACATCGAGCAGACCTATGTGCTCGAGGGCAGCCTGGTCGACAAGGAAGGCCCGGCGCAGGGCATCGAATGCAAGGCCGGCGAATTCATCTGGCGCGAACAGGGCAGCCGCCACGTCGCCTGGTGCCCCGAGGGCGGGCTGATGCTGGCGATTTTCCAGGTCCCCAACAAGTTCTTCGAGGCCGACGGCCGCGTCATCGACGCCGCGGGCCAGGACTGGGACGAGACCTGGGGTCACACCCGCAAGGGGTGAGGGCGGTTCGCTACGCCCCGCGCACGATCTCGCGGACCAGCCCGATCGTCTCCTCTATCATCCCGGCGGAAACGTCGAGATGGGTGCAGGCTCTGATCCGGCCGTCCATCATGGCGAGCAGCACGCCGCGCTGGCGCAACGCCTTGATCATGGCATCGCCGCTGACGCCGGCGCCGTCGGGCTTGAAGAACACCAGGTTGGTCTCGGGGTGCTGTACGTCGATGCCCTGAATCTGTGACAGCCCGCGCGCCAGCGCGCGGGCGTTGGCGTGATCGTCCGCAAGGCGATCGACGTGATGATCGAGCGCATAGACGCAGGCGGCGGCGCAAACGCCGGCCTGGCGCATCGATCCGCCGAGGCGCTGCTTCCAGCGCCAGACCTCGTCGATGAAATCGCTGCTGCCGGCAATCACGCCGCCGATCGGCGCGCCGAGGCCCTTTGAGAAATCGATCCAGACCGAATCCCAGCCCGAAGCCATATCGCGGGCGCTGATGCCTGACGCGACGCAGGCGTTGAGCAGCCGCGCGCCGTCCATGTGGGTGGCGAGGCCATTCGCCTTCGCGATCTGCACGACCTCATCGAGCGCGGCCTTGTTCCAGATCGTGCCGCCGCCGATATTGGCGGTTTGTTCGACGCTGACCACCGTCTGCGGCGGCTGGTAACGCGAGCGCGGATGAAGGGCTCCACGGAAGGTATTCGGCGAAAATTGCCCGTCGGCGCCCGGCAGCGGCGCGATCTGGAAGCCGCCGAGCGCGGCATGGGCGCCGCCCTCGCGCGCTATGATGTGCGCGGTCTCGTGCGCCAGAATCTCGTCGCCGGGACGACAATGCACCAGCGTTGCGGCGACATTGCACATGGTGCCGGAGGGCATGAACACCGCAGCCTGCTTGCCGAGCAATTCAGCCACGCGCTCGCACAGCACATTGACGGTCGGATCGTCGCCAATCTGTTCGTCGCCGACCTCGGCCCGTGCGATGGCCTCGCGCATCCCCGATGTCGGGCGGGTCTGCGTGTCCGACAGCAGGTTGATACGGACCGGAGCCGCTGCTGGATCGCGCGGGGGAGGGGTATAGGTGGTCATGGCGAGGTCTCTCTCAATCACGGTCATTCCGGGGCGCGTCGAAGACGCTAACCCGGAATCTCGAGATTCCGGGTCTGGTCCTACGACCATCCCGGAATGACGATACATCAGACCGACCTTACCCAAACAAAAAAAGTCCCCGGTAAAACCGGGGCCTTTGATCTCGTAAAACGCCGATTGACAAAAATCAGCGCGAATAGAATTCGACGATCAGATGCGGTTCCATCTGCACCGCGAACGGCACGTCGGACAGATGCGGGATGCGGGCGAACTTCGCCGTGAACTTGGTGTGATCGACTTCGAGGAAGTCCGGCACGTCGCGCTCGCCGAGCTGGCTGGCTTCGATCACCACGGCAAGCTGCTTCGAGGTTTCCTTGACCTCGATGAGGTCGCCGACCTTTACCTTGTAGCTTGAGATGTTGACGCGGCGGCCGTTGACCTTGACGTGACCGTGATTGATGAACTGGCGCGCGGCGAACATGGTGGCGACGAATTTGGCGCGATAGACCACGGTGTCGAGACGGCGCTCAAGCAGGCCGATCAGGTTTTCACCGGTGTCGCCCTTCATGCGGCCGGCTTCGACATAGATGCCGTGAAACTGGCGCTCGGAGATGTTGGCGTAGTAGCCCTTCAGCTTCTGCTTGGCGCGCAGCTGCACGCCGAAGTCGGAGAGCTTGCCCTTGCGGCGCTGGCCGTGCTGGCCGGGGCCATACTCGCGGCGGTTGACGGGGCTCTTCGGGCGGCCCCAGATGTTCTGGCCCATACGGCGATCGATCTTGTATTTCGCCTCACTGCGCTTAGTCATCGCGTCCTCT
>JAYSPJ010000239.1:0-2815 GCA_043722155.1 Bradyrhizobium sp. | reverse complement strand
CCGCCAGGATCAGCACCCAGCCCAGGATGAAAAAGCCCCATTTCCGCAGCATGGCGTCCCCCCAAGGACCGATGGTTGTTGTCGTTGACGGGGACGATGCGGCGGTGTGGCGGAAAGCTCAAGGTTCAATGGCCGCCAGCGTCTCAGGGGCCTCTTTCTTTGCGCCAGGACGCGTCGGCGCGCGGCCGCGTTCTGGGGAGTGGCCAAGGACCGGCTTCGAGCCCCATATCAGGCTTTCCAAACAACCGTGCTACGCACGCTCCGTACGATCCGCTGGGGGTGGCATGGGCAAGATCGAAATCAACGTCGTCCTGCTGTCCTTCGTATGGGTGCTTGCACTCACCCAGATCCTGGAGTGCTGCCGCGACCTCTGGGTCGGCCGCGCGCGGGTGAAGTGGGCCGCCTCACCGTTGCTCTGGATGCTAGCGATTTTGCTGACATCCATACTGAGTTGGCTGCCGCTGGCCGACTTCGGCGACGCGGTGCGAGCATGGCTTCTGGTGGGCCTGCTCGCCTATTCGCTTGGCATGTTCTTCGCCGCCGCGGTCGTCTCGCCCAAGGTTCCCGAGGCCGGCGTGCTGGACCTGGCCGAATACGAGACCCGCGAAGGCGCCGCGTTCAAGCTCACCCTGATCGCGATGATGATGCTGGCCGTGCCGCTCGATTTCGCTCTGGGCGCGGCGCGCGGCCAACATGCCGACGTGGCTCGATTCCTGGCGGGCGAATGGTCGGTTTTCGCAACGATGATCGCCTATCTAATTGGCCTCTCGCCGAACCCCTGGCTCCGCACGCCTGCGGCAACCGCCGCGGTGGCGCTAGGCGCCCTCGGGCTCGTCAGGAATGTTTTCTTCGCCTGACGCGCAGTCCAAGCCGCCCTGGCTAGTGAGCCGAAGACCGCTTCGATCCTTTGCGGACCTTCAGCGAGTCCGCTTACAGTCTTCCCGCAGTGAACCGCTGGGGGGCGACATGGACATCCACAAACCGAAGGCGGCGCACAGCTGGCGCGAATTCGCGGTCGAAATCGCCACGATCATCACCGGCATTCTCATCGCGCTGGCGCTTGAGCAGGCGGTAGAGGCGCACCACTGGACCAAACAGGTCGCCGAAGCAGAGCGCACGCTAAAGTCCGAAATTGCAGATCAGTCGCGCTACTACGCTCGCAGGCTCGGGGACGCGGCGTGTGTCGACGCGCGACTGGACCAGATTAAAGGTCTCGTCGATCGGCTCCAGGCGGGACAGCGAGTGGGCGTGGTGCCGCACATTGATCAGCCGCATGGGGCTTTGATCAGCCGGTCAGTGTGGAGCGGCCTCGCGGCCAGCGGCGTGCTGGCCCACTTCCCACCTGAACGGATGCTGACCTACAGCGCGTTCTACGCTCAGGCGAATGACTTTCGTGATTGGGAGACGGAAGAAGGAAGGGCCTGGCACGTCCTGCAAACGCTCGAAGGTCAACCGCAGCCGTTGTCGTCGGCGGAGCGCATCCCAATGCGGGTCGCCCTGATCGAGACGCGCACCATGAACCTCCTTATGAGGTCTAATTCTGAGCTCCAGCTTGAGAGGGCGAAGTCGCTCGGCGCGCCGCTACCGGAAGCGCTATCGGGCTCGCGCGAGTGCGCCCCGTTGAAGCTCGGGTAGCGACATGGACATCCACAAACCCAAGCCGTGGCGCGGTTGGCCCGAACTCCTGAAGGAGGTCGGCACTATCGTCGTCGGGGTTCTGATCGCGCTGGGCGCCGAGCAGGCGGTCCAGTGGCTGCACTGGCGGCATCAGGTGGAAGTAACGGAAGAGAGGCTCGCGGCCGAGGTTCGGGCCAATCTGCGGAACGCCTATGTTCGACTGGCTTCTCAGCGCTGTTACGACGACAGCCTCACCAATCTGCGTAATCAGTTGCTTGTTAGTGGTCCCTGGCGCGGCGCGGCTATCCAGAGGACTCCAGTTCCGGCTCCCGAAACGGTTCCGCCATACATGCGGGCGGGGATCTTCACCTCGGCCAGCCCTCCCGTCTATGTCACGAGCAACGGCGTATGGAGCGACGGCAGTTGGACGTCTTCGATCTCCAACGGTGTCGCGCTGCACATGCGGCAGGACCACGCGGACGCCTATTCACGGCTCTACAGGGAGTTCGCCACGATGCGAGACGTCCAGAGCGAGGAGACCGATGCCGGCTCGAAGCTTTCGGCCTTGGCGTTCCATCGCAACCTGAGCGATGCCGAACGCACCCACTTCCTGGAGAGCGTCGGTCAACTGAGCTTCATGAACGTCGAGATGTCGACCATCGCGCGGGGCGTGATCGAATCCGCGAGCGCCTCGGGTATCCGGTTGAAGAAATCTCAGGTCGCCGCACTTCTCGAGTCGGGACGCCACTATTTCCTCGTGAGGGATTGTCAGCAGCCTGTGAGCATTCCTGTCACGCCGGAGTAGGGCCACCTCTCGCGCGCAAGAGTTCGCTTTCTGCCCGCAGCGGCTTTCCGGCAGGTCCCCTTCCGGGCGCAAAGGTGGTGACCGCTTTCCCCCATAGCGGACATTCGGAAGGGTCCGGTTTCGGGGTCCGCCGGGAAGGATTGGGCTGTCGCCTCGACGCGAAGACCCCGGAACGGCCAGAACGAGGGGAAAGCGGTTGCTCGCGGGCGTGGCATTGCGGTTGAGCTCATTCTTGGCAACCCGCTGATGCAGGTCAGACCGGGTTTGCTCGCCCCCACTCAAACTACTGTGCGGCGACTTTGTCGACCCATGCGTCTCCGATCACCATCCGCATCGGGCGTCCAGGCTCCTCGACAAACCTCACGATCTCGCCGATCTCGCGGCCGCCTGTCG
>JAYSPJ010000238.1:0-2972 GCA_043722155.1 Bradyrhizobium sp. | reverse complement strand
GCTGATCAAGCAATCGCTGCGACTGCCCAGCGAACTTTACCGGTCACTGACCTGGGACAGAGGCAAGGAGCTCGCGGACCATCAACGCCTGACATTGGCCACTGAGGTCGCAGTCTATTTTTGTGACCCTCGATCTCCCTGGCAGCGCGGGTCAAACGAAAACACCAACAGATTGCTGCGCCAGTATCTTCCGCGAGGTACCGATCTGTCCTTGCACAGCCAGGCCAAGCTCAGTGCCATCGCAAGGCAGCTCAATGAAAGGCCGAGAAAGACCTTGCTCTATCAGACGCCGGCTGAGAAGTTCGCAGAATGTGTTGCAGCGATCAGTTGAACTCGCCGCGCGAACCGGACATTCGCCGAAATGCTTCCTCGCCCGTGGCGATTTGGTCGGTGCATTCAATGACCATCAACTCGTGTACTCCTGGACAAAGATGTCTATTTCGCAAATGGCGTTGCAGTCTCGCCGAATGGCGACTTTGTGCTCAGTCGAAACCTTTCACTATCGCATCACACGATATTGGCTAAAAGGCCCCAAGAAGGGGACCAGAGACGTTTTCGCCGACAACTTGCCCGGTTTTGCCGACGGCCTCATGTACGACGGCAACGGGCTGCTTTGGGTCGCCGTGGACGTGCCCCGCAGCAGGCTACTCGACTGGGCGCATGAGAGACCCGAGTTGAAAAACGAGCTCAGCAAGCTGGATGGCGCCGCACTCCTGTCGCTCGTCCTTTCCAACCATACGTTCGTCATAGCTCTCGACGGAGAAGGCAAGATCGTAAGGAGTCTCCATGAAACCTCAGGCAAGCTGAAGGGCATCAGCAACGTCGTTCCGCACAGTGACGGGTATGCATATTTTGGTGCCCTGCTCGATCACAAAGTTACGCGATACAAATTGAAATTGCCTCCGTTTGCGAGGGATCGACCGCATGATCGTCTGGGGCCGTGGCCATGGAGTGCCCCTCTTTAAAGTGGTCCGAGGATGGAGTGAGAGACGGATCATTTGGCTGCGCTTCCCGGAACTTGGACCAATCAGGCGAGAGTTTCCCGCGTCTTGCCGCCCTCCGGGCATGCCCCGGGCGCGAATAACCGAGCCATCGACGGCCGATCACCGATTGCGCTATGGGCTCTCACTTTCTTGTACTCCTGTCGCCAATCGTCAATCTTCTTTCTAGCATCGTCCAGGTCCATGAATTACGTGCTGCCCCAGGCGCTCCAGCCGGGTAATCGCGTTGAAGCTTTCCGCACCGGCATTGTCCGTCGGTCTTCCTGGGCGGCTGAAATCGAGCGTCACGCCGTTGGCGTAGGCCCACAAGTCCAATTCCTTCGACGTGAACTGGTGGCACCTTTGATCGACGCGGATCGCCTTCGGCAGGCCGTAGCGCCGGCCAGCTTCTTCGAGTGCGTCGACGACCTCCATCGCCGTCGCCGACCGGCTGTCGGTGTCGGAGTCATTTTCACCAAGAGTGCCGCAGCAAGAATCCTCAGATGCCCGGGTGCGCAACTGATCGCCGAAGATCGGTTGCGATTGGCGCGGGAGGGACGCAGTGGGCACGCATGGGGAATTTGTGATGATTCTGGATCCGCATCGACAGGGCCTGACCGTGTCGGCGATCGCGCGACGGACGGGCGACGACCGGAATACGGTGGGGAAGTGCATCACGCAGGGGCTGGCGGCGCCGAGCTACGGGCCGCGGAGCCCGCGTCCGACAAAGCACGGGCCCTGTGAGACGTATCCGCGCGAGTGGATCACGGCGTATCCGGCGCTGACGGGACGCGTCCGCGCCATCCCCAAGCCGACGAAGAAGTCCAGAAGGCGCTTAAAAAAGCTTTGCCGCAACGGTCGCGGCGCGGCTCCCCGACCAGTATTGACCGTCCCATGCGCCCTACCTTCGATGTCTGCAGCAAGGATTTTACAAACCGCGCCCTCCATTTACCTTCGCCGTCTCACACCATTCGCGACCATCCGCTCGGGGTCACGCCCAGCACGCGGCGGAAAGCGGTTGTCATGTGAGCATGGCTGGAAAAACCGGTTGCGGCGGCAATATCCGCGAGATTTGTGGATGTTCCGCAGCCGCGGTGTGCGCTTTCGATCAACCGGCGGGCCCGCGCGATCCGCCGTTCCAGCAGCGCAGCGTGCAGCGTGGTGCCCGTTGCTGCCTTGAACGCGCGCGCGAGATAGGCGTCCGAAAGGCCGGCATCGCCGGCAAGATCCGCGAGGCGCACTCCTTCATCCAGATGGGCATCGAGATACTCTAGAATGCGCTTGAGGCGTCGGGGAGTCATGCCGCGCGCAGGCTTGGCAATCAGGGCACAGCCGCTGATTCGCGCCGCAGCCTGCTCCACCGCGGCGGCAGCCAGTTCTTCCACCGCCAACGGGGCGGATGCAACGCCGAGCATCGTGGCTCGCCGTAACGCCATGCCCAATGGGGTGAACAGGGGATCTGCCACATTGGTGAACTGTGGTAGCTGCGCCCGGCTGGTCTCAGGCGCGAGTCGCTCGAACGTTGTGGGCTCGATACTCAGCACCAGATATTCCCCGCCTCTGGCCGATGCGGAGAATACCTCACACCCTGCTGGCGTGAGGGCAAGCCGCCAAGGGTCAGCACGGAAAGCTCGGCGTTGGTCGCTGGCGAAGGCGCCAACGCCCTGCTGACGCTCGAAGGTGAAGCCGATCACATGCCAGTCGGACACGTAGGTGACGTCATAGGCAAACGCCCGCAGCACCGCCACGGCGAACCCCGGGGTTTCACGACGAACTGGCGCGGAACGATGCGGCAGAACCGCGATGTCTTGTTCTGGTCGGGTCATGACATCGCAAGATATCAGAAAGAGAGGCCGCGAAAAAGAAGCGCCCCCGCCGGTCGACGAAAGACTTTAGGTCAGGTTTGTGGAAGCGCGCCACGAAAACCTTCCCTAAAATCTTGATTGTTTGTACACGTCTGGAGGACCGCCCGTGAATACACCCGCCCCGCTA
>JAYSPJ010000237.1:0-4515 GCA_043722155.1 Bradyrhizobium sp. | reverse complement strand
GTGAAGCCGATGCCGGCATCGCTCAGCCGCCGCACCGCGTCCTTCGCGTTGTCGGTGAGAGTCTTGTCCCGGGTCAGCAGCGTGCCGTCGACATCGGAGACAACAATCGCAATGCGAGTCATGAGCGATTCTTGCTATCAGTGCCGCCGCCGGCGGGATCAAGCTCCAGTTGACGGACGATGTCATCGACGATGGTCTCGACCGTCGCGTCAATCGACACGGTGACGGGATTTTCGCTCGCGTCCGGCGGCTCCAGCGTCCTGAACTGGCTGGTCAGCAATCCGGGCGGCATGAAATGACCTTTGCGCGCGGCAAGCCGGTCTGCGATCAAATCCTGCGTGCCGTTGAGATAGACGATCCTGACCTCGTCGCGTCCATGCACGAGAATGTCGCGATAGACGCGCTTCAGCGCGGAGCAGGCGACAACCGCGTGCTCACCCGCTTCGCAGACGCGGTCGATCTCGTCGGCAATCGCCTGCAGCCAGGGCCGGCGATCTTCATCGCTGAGGGGCTGGCCGGCGCTCATCTTGGCGACGTTGCTGGCGGGATGGAACCTGTCGCCATCTTCGAAAGCCCACCCCAGCCGCTCCGCCAATTTGTCCGCGATGGTACTCTTGCCGGAGCCTGATACGCCCATCACGATCAGCACGCGCGGTATTGCGTTGATTTCATGGCTCATGAAAAGTCTCTGGCAGCGCTGTCCGGTCCGCGGTGGTTTTCACGAGCGCAGAGGAGTTGGAAACGAGCGCGGTCATCTTAACCGAGCTTTCGCCAGCTTCGGCCGTCACGCGTCAGCAGCGTGTTCGCTTCGGCAGGGCCTTCGCTGCCGGCCTTGTAGCCGAGCAAGCCGTCGGCGCCGGCCGTTTCCCAGGCATCGAGGAACGGTTGCACGGCCTTCCAGCCGGCTTCCACGCTGTCGGCGCGCTGGAACAGGATGTTGTCGCCGATCATGCAGTCATAGATCAGCGTCTCATAGCCGGTACTCGGCTCCGCCTTGAAGTAATCCTTGTAGCGGAACTTCATCTCGACACCGTCGATCCTGATCGCGGGGCCTGGCACCTTGGTGTTGAATTGCAGCGCGATGCCTTCGGTCGGCGCCACACCGATCACGAGGTAGTTCTGCGCCAGCGTTTCGACCGGGGTGCAACGGAACATCGCGAACGGCGCCTGCTTGAACTTGATCGCGACTTCCGTGCGCTTGACGCCGAGCGCCTTGCCGGTGCGCAAGTAGAAGGGAACGCCTGCCCAGCGCCAGTTGTCGATGGTCAGCTTCAGCGCCGCATAGGTCTCGGTGGTGCTGCCGGGTCTGACGTCGTCGGTGCTGCTGTAATCTTCGATTTTGGTATCGTCGATCATGCCGGCCTGGTACTGGCCGCGCACGGAATTCCGCAGGGCTTCGCTCTCGCTCTGGACCTGGATCGCCGCCAGCACGTCGGCCTTCTCGGCGCGCACCGAATGTGCATCGAACCGGGTCGGCGGCTCCATCGCGACCAGCGACAGCAGCTGGAACAAATGGTTCGGCACCATGTCGCGTAGCGCGCCGGTCGAGTCGTAGAAGCCGCCACGGTGTCCGACATCGAGTTTTTCATCGACCGTAATCTGCACGTGATCGATGTGGTTGCGATTCCAGATCGGCTCGAACATGCCATTGGCGAAGCGCAGCACCAGGATGTTCTGCACCGTCTCCTTGCCGAGATAGTGATCGATCCGGTAGATCTGGTGTTCGTCGACGATTTTGAGCAGTTGGCCGTTCAGTGCTTGCGCCGAGGCGAGGTCGGTGCCGAACGGCTTTTCGACCACCAGCCGCCGCCACGCGCCATTTTTCTGGCTCAGCATGCCGGTGCGACCGAGTTCGCGCGCGATCGGCGCAAAGGCATCGGGCGGCGTCGCCAGATAGAACAGGCGGTTGCCGCCGGTTTGCCTGATAGCCTCGAGTTCGTCGAGCTGGGTTCTCATGCGGTCGAACGAGGCCGGCTCGCCGGGATCGGCGGCAATGCAGGTGACGCAGTTCAGGAGGCGCTGGGCGATTGCGTCGACCACCGGGCGGGTGGCGAATTCGCGCAGGCCCTTCTTGAGGCTGTCGCGCAGCGCTTCGTTCGACATCGTCTTGCGGGTGATGCCGACCACGCAGAGTTTGTCCGGCAGCAGGTTGGTCGCCGCAAGATTATAGAGCGCGGGGATTACCAGCCGATGGGCGAGATCGCCGGTGGCGCCGAAGATAACGAAGGAACAGGGTTCGGGCTTTTTCTGAGCCGGCTGATCTGAAGGCATCGGCATTTACGCCTTTGGCTTGACGATATCAGGCGCGTTCTGCTGCACCGGAGCCGGATGCTGCTGCGGCTCCTTGTGGCCGCCAAAACCGTCGCGCATCGCGGAAAGAATTTTTTCGGCGAAGGTATGCTCCTTGCGCGAGCGAAACCGCGCGAACAGGGCGGCGGTCAGCACCTCTGCCGGGACCGCCTCGTCGATGGCGGCGTTGACGGTCCAGCGGCCCTCGCCGGAATCATCGACATACCCCGAATAGCTCTCCAGTGTCGGATTTTTGGCAAGCGCCGAGGCCGTGAGGTCGAGCAGCCATGACGGGATCACGCTGCCGCGGCGCCAGACCTCGGCGATATCGGCAATATCGAGATCGAACCGATGTTCCGCGGGCAGGGCGTCGATATTGGCGTTCCGAAGGATGTCGAAACCCTCGGCATAGGCCTGCATCAGGCCGTATTCGATGCCGTTGTGGATCATTTTGACGAAATGCCCGGCGCCGACGGGGCCGGCGTGAATATAGCCTTGCTCGATTCTGGCATCGCGTCCCGCGCGCCCCTCGGTGCGCGGGATATCGCCGATCCCCGGCGCCAGCGCCGCGAAGATCGGGTCGAGGCGGTCGACCACCGCCTTGTCGCCGCCGATCATCATGCAATAGCCGCGTTCGAACCCCCAGACGCCGCCCGAGGTGCCGACGTCGACGTAATGGATGCCACGCGCTTTCAGAGCTTTGCCGCGGCGGACATCGTCCTGCCAAAAGCTGTTGCCGCCGTCGATGATGACGTCGCCACCCTCCAGCCACTTTGTCAGTTCATCGATGGTCGCCTCGGTGATCTTGCCCGCGGGCAGCATCACCCAGGCGGTGCGCGGCTGCTCCATCCTGGAGACAAGATCTTCCAGCGAACTGGCGCCCACAGCGCCGGCGGCCACGAGGGCTGCGACCGCCTTGGTGTCCCTGTCGTAAACGACCGCCGAGTGGCCGTGCTTCATCAGCCGGCGGACGATATTGCCGCCCATCCGCCCCAGGCCGATCATGCCGAGCTGCATCTGGAATACCCTTAGTTCAAGGCCTCGGTGATCGCGGCATCGAGCATCTTCAGTCCCGATGCGAGATCGCCCTTGAGATGCACGCGCAGCGCACGGCGACCGCGCTCGGTCAGCACGTCGAAGTCGCCGCGGGCTTGCGCCGCCTTGATCACGCCGAAACTGGCCTTCTGGCCGGGCACCGCGAGATTCTTGTCGTCATCGGCGGTGATCTGCAGGAAGACGCCGTTGTCGGGCCCGCCCTTGTAGGCCTGTCCCGTGGAATGCAGGAAGCGTGGGCCGAATTCGGCGCAGGTCGCGACGTGGCGTTTGTCGCGCACCGCAAGCCGCATCGCCTGCAGGCTGTCGATATGCGCGGAATCGCGTTCGATATAGGCGAGCAGTGCGACATAATCGTTCGCGCTGGCGCGGGCGAGGTGGGCTTTCAGCCAGGAGCCGAGATCGCCATCGGCGCCAGCCTTGCGCAGGTCGGCGGCATTGCTGTCGTCGGTATAGAGATCGGCCTCGGCGGTGGACATGACAGGATTTTCCGCAGGCAGTTTCCCTGTCTTCTCGAACGCCGCGGTCAACTCGCGCGTCTTGATCTTGGCGTCCTCGACGTCGGGTTGGTTGAACGGATTGATGCCGAGCACCGAGCCTGCCACCGCCGTTGCCATCTCGAACCGAAAAAATTCCTGGCCGATGTGGTCGATCGATTTCATGACGATACGGACCACCGGATGCCCGGCCACCTCCAGCGCCGCCAGCCGGCCGTCATGCGCGGTGTCGTCTTCGCCCTCGGTGCGGATGTCGATGAAGAACCGATCGCGGCCGTAGAGCGCGGGATCGCCGAGCGGTTCGCCGTCGATCGGAATCAGGCCCTTGCCGTCCTTGCCCGTGGATTCCGCGATCAGCTGCCCGGCCCAGGCGCCGAAATCGGCAACCTTCGGAGATGACAGGATGGTGACCTTGTCGCGGCCTTCGAGACCGGCGAGCCCCATGGCGAGGCCGAGCTGCACGCCGGGATTTTCGTGCGGCGGCACGTCAGGTCCGCAGGAGCGAACCATCGCGAGCGTATGCTTGATCAGGGTACGAACATTGATGCCGGCGGTTGCGGCCGGCACCAGCCCGAATGGCGACAGCACGGAGTAGCGTCCGCCGATGCTGGGATCGCCGTGGAAGATACGCGCGAATCCCTGCCTGGTCGCGACCTTCTCCAGCGACGAGCCGGGA
>JAYSPJ010000236.1:0-4120 GCA_043722155.1 Bradyrhizobium sp. | reverse complement strand
TTGATGCCGGTGACGATGGTCTGCATCGAATCCTGGGTGGTGATCAGCAGCGGCCACAGATACTGGTTCCAGCCGTAGATGAACTGAATCACGAACAGGGCCGCGATCGTGGTGACCGACAGCGGCAGTAGCGTATCCCAGAAGAAACGGAAAGGTCCCGCGCCGTCAATGCGCGAGGCTTCCAGCAACTCGTCCGGGATCGTCATGAAGAATTGCCGGAACAGCAGCGTGCCGGTGGCCGATGCGATCAAAGGCAGGATCAATCCGGCATAGGTATCGAGCATGTGCAGGTCGGCCACCACCTTGTAGGTCGGATAGATGCGGGCCTCGACCGGCAGCATCAGGGTGACGAAAATGATCCAGAACGCGGTCTTGCGGAACGGGAATCGGAAATAAACCACGGCGTAGGCGGACAGGATCGAAATGCAGATCTTGCCCACGGCAATACCCATGGCGGAGATGAACGAATTGAGCAGCAGGCGGCCGACCGGTTCGGGGGCGGTGCGGGAGCCGCCGACGAAGACGGCGCGGTAGTAGTTTTCCAGCGTATGGCCGCCCGGCAACAGCGGCATACGGCCGCCGACCACGGTTGCGGCGTCGTGGGTCGAGGCGATCAGCGCCAGATAGACCGGAAAGGCGACGATGAACACGCCAAGGGTCAGGATGGCGTAGGCGATCACGTCGTTCCACGGGCGGTGCTCGACCATCAGTACTGCACCTTGCGCTCGACGTAGCGGAACTGGATCGCGGTCAGCGCGATGACGATGGCCATCAGCACCACCGATTGCGCCGCCGAACCGCCGAGGTCGCCGCCGAGCCGTCCATCCGCATAGACCTTGTAGACCATGGTGGTGGTGGCGCCGGCAGGGCCGCCGCCGGTCACCGCATCGATGATGCCGAACGTATCGAAGAACACGTAGACGACGTTGACGACCAGCAGGAAGAACGTGGTCGGCGACAGCAGCGGGAACACGATGGTCCAGAACCGCCGCATCGGTCCAGCGCCGTCAATCGCGCCGGCTTCGATCACGCTTTTGGGAATCGACTGCAGCCCGGCCAGGAAGAACAGGAAATTGTACGAGATCTGCTTCCACACCGCGGCCATTACCACCAGGGTCATGGCGTGGTTGCCGTTCAGCAGCGGATTCCAGTCCAGGCCCATGAAACGCAGCGGCCGCGCCAGCGTGCCGAGCGATGGGTGGAACATGAAGAACCACAGCACGCCGGCCACGGCCGGCGCCACCGCGTAAGGCCAGATCATGAACGTCTTGTAGAACGGCGCGGCCTTCAGGTTCTTGTCGGCCTGGGTTGCGAACAGCAACGCGATCGAAAGCGACAGCACCGCCACCAGTGTCGAGAACACCAGCGTCGTCAGCATGGCCTTGTAATACTCGGGCGCCGCGAACAGCGCCTTGTAATTTTCCATGCCGATGAATTCGGAACTAAGGCCGAACGCATCCTCGCGCAGGAAGGACTGCCAGACCGCCTGGCTGGCCGGCCAGTAGAAAAATACGAATGTGATGATGAGCTGCGGCACCAGCAGCGCGTAGGGGAGCAGCTTGCCGTTGAAGACCGCGGACTTTTCCATTCAGGGCGACTTGCTCATCCAGAAATCTCGTCAATCGAAAGGCGTTCCGTGTCGGCTCCCCCTCCGAAGCGGAGAGGGAGCCGGCAGGATGCCTTATTTGGCGGTCTTTTCAAACGCCCGCAGCATGGCATTGCCGCGCGACACGGCAGTGTCGAGCGCCTGCTGTGCGGTCTTCTGGCCCGCAAGTGCTGCCTCTATTTCCTCGGCCCAGACATCGCGCATCTGCACCATGTTGCCAAAGCGCAGGCCGCGCGAGTTCTCGGTCGGCTCCTTGTTGGTCAGTTCCTTCAGCGGCGTCTGCAGGATGGGATTCTTCTCGTAGAAGCCGTCGGCCTTGGTCTTTTCGTAGGCCGCCTTGGTGATCGGCAGGTAGCCGGACTCCTGATGCAGCTTGGCCTGGCGGTTGGTGTCGGACAGGAACGCGAAGAACTTGGCGACGCCCTTGTATTCCTCGGGCTTCTTGCCACCCATCACCCACAGCGATGCGCCGCCGATGATCGAGTTCTGCGGAGCCCCGGCGGCATCGGGATAATACGGCATCGGTGCCGAGGTGAAGTCGAACTTGGCGGTGCTCTTCGCCGTTCCGTAATAGCCCGAGGACGTCAGGAAGATGGCGCATTCGCCCGAGCCGAACCGGGCCTCGCCGGCATTGGCGCGGCCGGCATAGTCGTAGGTCTTGTCTTTCTGCAGGTCGATCAGGTTCTGCAGGTGCTTGACGTGCAGCGGCGAGTTGAACTTGAGTTCGGTGTCAAACCCGTCGAGTCCGTTGGCCTTGGTGCCGATCGGCACGTTGTGCCAGGCGGAGAACTGCTCGATATGGGCCCATGTCGCCCAGGCGTTGGAGAAACCGCAGGTGGCGTGACCCGCCGCCTTCAGTTTTCTTGCGGCATCGAACACTTCCGGCCAGGTCTTCGGGATCTCGGCGATGCCGGCTTTCTTCAATTCATCCTTGTTGACCCACATCACCATCGACGACGAGTTGAAGGGAAACGACAGCATGTCGCCCTTGGAGGTCGAGTAATAGCCGGTGATCGTGGGAAGGTAGGCCTTGGGATCGAACGGCTCGCCCGCGTCCTTCATCAGCTGATAGACCGGCTTGATGGCGCCGGTAGCGCTCATCATGGTCGCGGTGCCGACTTCGAACACCTGCATGATGTGCGGCGCATTGCCGGCGCGGAACGCGGCGATGCCGGCGTTCATGGTGTCGGCATAACCGCCCTTGAAGGACGGCATCACCTTGTAGTCCGACTGGCTGGCGTTGAAATCCGCCGCGAGCTTGTTGACGACGTCGTTATTGGCGCCGGTCATGGCATGCCACCATTGCAGCTCGATGACGGCGTAAGCGGGCGTCGCAAGCGCCAGCGTGGCCGCCAGCGTGGTGGCAAGGCCGAAATGTCGTAGCATCATCAGAATCCTCCCGGTTGGATCATTATCTTCGTTTCGCGCGATAACAGCGCTGGATGACGTGCAAATGACCGTATATGCGAAAGCATGGTATGGGGAAAGCGGCGGCCGGGGGAAGCCGGAAAATAGGCGGAGATGCAAACAGTCGTCGTCCCCGCGAAAGAGGGGACCCATCACGCCGCGGCCTATCGTTTCGGCACGCAGGCAAAGACCTTCGGTAACAACTAACGCCCGGGGATATGGGTCCCTGCTTTCGCAGGGACGACGATAGAGGTTGTCAGCGCTTGCGTTCGCTGCCGCAGACCGCGCCCTCGGCGACCAGGGCATCGATCTCGCTCTTCGAATACCCGAACTCGCCCAGCACCTCGGCGGTGTGCTGGCTGAATTTCGGCGGCACGCGGCGCAGGCTCGGCTTGCTGCGCGCAAGCCGGATCGGCGAGGCGACCCCCTTGTACCAGTCCTTCTCGACGACGTCGCCGCGATGCACGGTGTGGGCGCTGGTGAGCGCCTGGTCGATCGACTGCACGGGACCTGCCGGCAGGCCGGCGGCGAGCAGCCGATCGCACAGCGGGCCGGCGTCGTGCTGGCTGAACACGGCGGCGAGTTCGGCGCGCAGCGCATCGCGGTTGGCGATGCGGTCCTTGTTGCGGGCGAAGCGCGGATCGGTGCCGAGTTCGGGCTTGCCGATTTCCTTGGCCAGCTTGCGGAAGGTGCCGTCATTGCCGACGCCGATGAAGATATTGCCGGTCCGGGTCGGGAAGATCGCGTAGGGCACCAGATTGGGATGCTCGTTGCCGGTGAGGCTCGGCGGCTTGCCGTGCATGAAATAATTCGCCGCATGCGGATGCATGATGGCGAGGCCGGTTTCGTACAGCGTGGTCTCGAGAAACTGGCCGACGCCGGATTTCTGCCGTTCCGACAGCGCCATCAGAATGCCGATCGCCGCATAAAGCCCGGTGGTGATGTCGACCAGGGGAACGCCGATCCGCATCGGTCCGCTTTGCGGCGAGCCCGTCGCGGCGATCATGCCGGTCATGGCCTGGATGATGGCGTCATAGCCGGGATTGCCGCCGCGCGGGCCGTCGGCGCCGAAGCCGGAAATCCGGCAGTGCACCAGTTTCGGAAATC
>JAYSPJ010000235.1:0-3519 GCA_043722155.1 Bradyrhizobium sp. | reverse complement strand
GCGTAGCCGTCCAGTTCCTCGAAGCGGCCCTGCACCTCGCCGTAGCGCTCGATGATTTGCTCCATCTCGTCGGCCCGGTCGGGATCGCCCATCGCGGTCTCGAGCTCCTTCAGCTCGGCCGCCACGGCACTGACGGGGCCGGCGCCGTCCATCACCTCGGATACGGCACTTCGCCCGGACATTTCGCCGACGTCCTGGCTGAAATAGCCTGTTGTGACGCCGCGATCGACCGCCACCTGGCCCTCGTCAGGCTGCTCCTGGCCCGTGATCATCCGGAACAGCGTCGTCTTGCCGGAACCGTTGGGACCGACGAGGCCGATCTTCTCGCCCTTCTGGAGCGCCGCGGAGGCCTCGATGAACAGTATCTGGTGGCCATTCTGCTTTGAGATATTATCGAGACGGATCATGTGTACCTGAGGGGAGGGAAATCGTTGCGCCGCTCTTATTCCATGTGGTGCGCCCAAGGAAGGGTGTTCCGGGCTGGCCAGCTACCCGTTCTCAGGCAGGCGAGGAAGGGAGGCTCGTCTCTCGACAGCAGCTCACCCCAAATGACGGGTTTTTTGATTGGGGATTGAACGGCCGCCTCGTGTGCGCCGATCAATCAATCGTGCACCCCTGCGATCGGACGAGCAAGGTCGACCACACCCCTTGCGGACTGTCGATTCGCGAGGACGAGGATCCGATCCCCGGCAACGCCTCGCGCTTCCTGCCGCACGCGATCATCCAAAGCATGATCCGGAAAAATGGGAACCGGTTTCCCCCTCGGGACAAACGCGAAGCGTTGGCCCGGAGATCTTGCTCAAACAAGGAGCTCAACGCGTCGCTGCCGCAACCGCCCGGAGCGGCATCGCAGCCGCGGCACCGGCGCGCACCGCGCGGGCAGCGTTCGGGCGGTAAAGCCCGCGCCGTTCCGGATAGGGTTTGAAGGCGTCGGATATTCCGACCACGGATTCGGCCGCCCCCAGCGCCAGCACGCCATCAGGTTCGAGCATTTTCGACAGGCGTTCGAAGATGCCGACCTTGGTGGTCTGGTCGAAATAGATCAGGACGTTGCGGCAGAAAATCAGATCGAACGTTCCGAGATGAGAGAAGTCCTGCAGCAGGTTGAGCTGCCGGTGCTGCACCATGCCGCGGATGTCGGCATTGAGCTGCCACAGCTCGCCGATTTGCTTGAAGTGCTTGACCAGCATCTGGATCGGCAGGCCGCGCTGCACCTCGAACTGGCTGTAGACTCCCGCCTTGGACTTCTCGAGCACTTCCTGCGACAGGTCGGTCGCAACGATTTCAACCCGCCACCCGGCCAATGCGGCGAATTCCTTCACGCACATCGCGATCGAATAGGGTTCCTGTCCGGTCGAAGACGCCGCGCACCAGATGCGCAAGGCGCGGCGGCTGGCGCGCGCCTGCACGAGCGCAGGCAGTACCGCCTCTTTCAGATGATCGAACGGAATCTTGTCGCGGAAGAAAAATGTCTCGTTGGTGGTTATCGCCTCGACCACCTCGGATGTCAGCGGCTCGGCCCCACCCTTCAACTTCTGCACCAGTTCGCCGATTCCGGGAAAACCGCCCCTTCGCGCCAGCGGGATCAATCTGCTTTCGACCAGATACTGCTTGTCGGAAGACAGGTCGAGGCCGGATCGCTCTTTCAGAAGCTTACGCAAGAACTCATAATCCAACGGCGTCACGAACGATCTCCCGAAAACAACCGTACCAGTTTCGGCGCGATCTGACCCAGCGGCAGAATTGCCGAACAAATCCCCGCATTGGCGGCGGCGCCCGGCATTCCCCACACCACACTCGTAGCTTCGTCCTGCGCAATCACGCTGCCACCGGCGGCGACAATCTCCTTGCCGCCGCGCATCCCGTCCGAGCCCATGCCGGTGAGCACGACGGCCAGAATGCCGCCCTGCCAGATATCGATCGCGGAAGAGAACAACGGATCGACGGCGGGTTTGCAGAAATTAACCGGCGGCCCATCGTCGAGGGCGATCGCGACATCGGCACCCCGGCGCACCACCCGCATATGGCGACCGCCCGGCGCGAGATAGATCTGGCCGGACTTGACGATTTCCCCATCGACGGCCTCGTGCGCCGGCCGGTGGCTTGAACGCGCCAGATGTTCCGCCAGAATTGTCGTGAAGGTGGGTGGCATATGCTGGGTAATCAGCACCGGAAAGCGGTCGATCACCGCGCCGATCTCGGCGACCAGCGTCATCAGCGCCTGCGGGCCGCCGGTCGATGAACCGATCAGAAGCGCGCGCGGCGCCTGGCTGCTGAACGCGCGGCGCGTCAGCGGCGGATGTGCAACCGGTGTCTGCGGCGGCCGGGACAACGGCTCGCGCGACCGGTCCAGCGCCGGCGCCAGCGGCGGACTTGTCGTGGGATGACCTGGCGCTGGATGACCCGGCGAAGCCGGAACGGTGCGACGCACCTTGGCGCCGAGCGAGCGAATCTTCTGGATCAGGTCGTGGTGAAAGATTTCGGCGGCGGCCGCTTCGCGGGTGCTTTCCGGCTTCGGAATGTAGTCCGCTGCGCCGAGCGACAGCGCCTTGAAGCTGATCTCCGCGTTGCGGCGGGTCAGGGTCGAAGCCATGATGATGATCAGGTTGCGTTTCTTCGCCAGCAACTGGGGCAGCGCGGAAATGCCGTCGAGCTCCGGCATTTCGATATCGAGCACGGCCACGTCGGGATTGACGCGCTCGACCTGGTTGACGGCGTCAAGGCCGGTGCGCAGCGACGCCGCGACGACCATGTCCGGTTCGGCCGAGATCCAGCGCGAAATCAATCCCCTGATGACGACGGAATCGTCGACCACCATCACCCGCAGCGGCTCCTGGTGCGCCGAATTCGAGGTCGAGGTCGAGGAACTTGCCAACGCAATACTCATTCATCACCAGGTACAGCCGAAACCGGCACAAACGACAACGCCGAGGGCCGTTCGGCCGCCGGATCGGTACAAGCAGATCAGATCAGGCCGACTTCCTGGAACTTGGCCGTGACGATGTCCTTGTCGAACGGCTTCATGATGTATTCGTTGGCGCCGGCGTGCAGCGCGCGCGCGATATGCGCGACGTCGTTTTCGGTGGTGCAGAACACCACCTTGGGCGCGTCGCCGCCGGGCATGCGGCGCAGGTTGCCGAGGAACTCATAGCCGTCCATGATCGGCATGTTCCAGTCGAGCAGGATCGCATCGGGCAGGCTGCGCTTGCAGACCTCGAGCGCCTTCTCGCCGTCCTCGGCTTCGATGATCTGGAAATCCAGCCCTTCCAGGATACGCCTTGCGACTTTTCGGATGACGCTGGAGTCATCGACAACCAGACATGTTCTCATTTTAGCCTCTGCTTCTTCCCTATCCACGAAGGGAGTTTCCAATGCGCCTTAGCGTTGCCTGCTGCCGGTCTTTATGCCGCCAGCATGTCGGGCACGATTTCGAGGACGCGGTCGACATCGAGGACGACCATGAGCTGGCCATCGAGGCGATGCACGCCGCCGGCGAGCTTGGCCATGCGGGGATCGAGG
>JAYSPJ010000234.1:0-1517 GCA_043722155.1 Bradyrhizobium sp. | reverse complement strand
TGTTCAGAAACACCTGCTCCGCTTCGGCCTGGCCGACGCCGTGTTTGTCGGCGCTCTTGCGGCTGTTGCCATGGTCCCAGTCGAAGCCTGCGATCTGGTCAAAGCTGATCATTGTGTATATGTCCAATATATACAAAAAGCGCAGCGATGCAATATAGCTTCAAATAAGCACCGCTCTGACCTGCGCTCACACCTCGCCTGCGCCAAATGGCCGCTCAGCCCCGCTTGTCCGGTAAATGTGCCATATATCCGCTGCTAGAATAACCGCGATCACCCGACTGAGTCCCGCACAGAAAGATCCCCCGTTCCATGTCCATGACGCCGGAAACACCGCTGCCCCCCAAAGCCATCAGGACGGCATTGCGTCCGATCCCGATGCTGATCTTCGGCTCGCGCTGGCTGCAGCTGCCGCTCTATGTCGGGCTGATCGTCGCGCAGGGCGTCTACGTCGTGCTGTTCCTGAAGGAGCTGTGGCACCTGTTCGCCCACGCCTTCGACTTCAGCGAGCAGCAGATCATGCTGGCGGTGCTCGGCCTGATCGACGTGGTGATGATCTCCAACCTCTTGGTGATGGTGATCGTCGGCGGCTACGAGACCTTCGTCTCCCGCCTCAATTTGCAGGGCCATCCCGACGAGCCGGAATGGCTCAGCCACGTCAACGCCAGCGTGCTCAAGATCAAGCTCGCGATGGCGATCATTGGCATCTCGTCGATCCATCTGCTGCGCACCTTCATCGAGGCCGGCGCGCTGGGGTCGGGAAAAGGCAACTACACCGAGACCGGCGTGATGTGGCAGACCATCATTCACACGGTCTTCATCCTGTCGGCCATGGGCATCGCCTATGTCGACCGGCTGTCGACTCTCGCCACCGAAGAAGCAAGGCACGCCGGTTCGCATTGATGGACGTCATGACGTTCACGAGGGTTCGGGTTTTGCGAAACCGCGCGATCTCCACACTCTGGGTGGTGGCCGCGATGACGCTGGGCGCGGTGCATCAGGCCCGCGCCGCCGACGCAGGCTTCACGCAGTTCATCGCCTCGCTGTGGCCGGAAGCGCAGGCCGCCGGCATCTCGCGCGCGACCTTCGAGGCCGAGACCCGCGGCCTCGAGCCGGACTACAAACTGCCCGATCTGATCCTGCCTGGACGTCCCGCGACCGGTGCGCCGTCGCAGGCCGAGTTCGTCCAGGTGCCGGCGGACTATGTCAAGGAAGCGAGCATCGCGCGGCTGGCAGCGGAGGGGCAGAAGCTGGCGCAGAAATATCGCGCTGCGCTCAGCGAAATCGAAAGGCGCTTCGGGGTGCCCGGCAGCGTCGTGCTGGCGATCTGGGGACGCGAAACCGATTACGGCCGCCACAGGCTGCCCTATGACGGATTGCGCGTGCTGGCGACGCAGGCCTATGTCGGCCGCCGCAAGGAACAGTATCGCATCGAGTTCATCCAGGCGCTGAAGCTGATCGGCGACGGCGAGGTGACGCGCAAGGATCTGCGCGCGTCCTGGGCCGGCGCTACCGGCCTC
>JAYSPJ010000233.1:0-2889 GCA_043722155.1 Bradyrhizobium sp. | reverse complement strand
TGATCGTGCCGAATCTGCACAGGCGCTATTCCGGCGTCACCGCGACCAACCGCATGGTGGCGCCGAAGCTGGCGAAACTGTTTCGCGCCGGCTGGCTCGGCTCCGATGCGCCCGATGGCATCGCGCGGATCGGGCTTGCGGATCTCGCGAGATGCTGGCGCCGCCGCAACTCCCTGATCTGGCATGCGCGGCGCAACAACGAGATGATCGTGGGGGTACTGCTGCGGTCGCTCGGCTGGCCGTTGAAACTGGTATTTACTTCGGCCGCGCAGCGGCACCACACCTGGATCACGCGCTGGCTGATCCGGCAGATGGACGCGATTATCGCCACCAACGACATTTCAGCGGCGTTTCTCAAAGTGCAGGCCACCGTCATTCCGCATGGCGTCGATACCGACATTTACGCGCCACCCGGCGATCGCGCGGCGGCGTTCGCGGAAGCCGGATTGCCGGGCCGCTATGCCATCGGCTGCTTCGGCCGGGTGCGCGCCCAAAAGGGCAGCGACCTATTCGTGGATGCGATGTGCCGGCTGTTGCCGCGCTATCCCGATTGCACCGCGGTCATGGTCGGCGCGATCACGCCGGAGCAGACCGCGTTCGCCGAGGCTTTGCGAAAACGGATCGACGTTGCGGGGCTGCAATCGCGCATTGTCATCACCGGCGAACTGCCGATCGAGGAGGTGCCGCGCTGGTACCAGCGGCTGACGATCTACGCTTTCACCTCGCGCAACGAGGGGTTTGGGCTGACCCTGATCGAGGCGATGTCGGTGGGAGCTGCGCTGGTGGCGTCGCGCGCGGGCGCGGCCGAACTCGTGGTCGAGGATGGCGTCACCGGCGTGCTGACGCCGTCAGGCGATGTCGAGGCGCTGGTGGCAGCACTGGAACCGCTGATGCGCGATCCTGCGGCGGCCGCAGCGATGGGAGCACGCGGCCGCGCGCGGGTGCTGGAAAAATTCAGCCTCGATGTGGAAGCAAACCGGATCGCGGAGGTTTATCGGACGCTGGTCTGAGCCATCACGTCGGCGACAAAGGCATCGAGATCGCCGCCCTCGAACAGAAACCCCGGCAGCCCCGCGCCTTCCGCCGCCTCGATATCGGTGGGGCGGTCGCCGATGACAAAGCTGCCGTCGTGACGCACCGGCCAGTGCGCCATCAGGTCGTGGATCATGCCGGGCGCCGGTTTGCGCCAGTGATGGTCTTCCAGATAGCCTTCGACGGAGCCGGCCGGATGATGCGGACAATACCTGACGTCGTCGACGACGGCGCCTTGCGCCGCCAGCTCGGCGAGCATCCAGTCGTGCAGCGTGTTGAGTTCGTCCTCGGTAAAGAAGCCGCGCGCCACGCCGGATTGATTGGTGAAGAAGAAGACAAAATATCCGGCGTCGTTGAGTCGGCGGATTGCCTTCGCCGCATTCGGCATCCAGCGGATCCGCTCCTGCGTGCCCATATAGCCGTCGTCGTGATTGATCACGCCGTCGCGGTCGAGGAACGCGGCGGGCCTGAGCGCGGAACGGGCTGAAACGACGTTGCTCATGGCTGCGCCGCCTCGGCCAGTACGCGCTCGGCGATACCAGCCACGTCGGAAGCGGGAATGTCGCGCATGCAGCGGTGGTCGTTCATGGTGCAGACCGGCCGGTGGCAGGGTTGGCACGGCACCACGGTTTTGGTCTGCACGGTCGCGGCGAGGCGGTTCAGCGGCGCCCAGTGATAGGGACTGGTGGGGCCGAAAATGCCCATGGTCGGCGTCCCGATCGCCGCCGCGACGTGCATCAGCCCGGAATCGTTCGATATCGCGACGCTGGCCGCGGCCATCGCCAGAATGCCGTTGCGCAGGTCGGTGCCGGTGAGGTCGCGGACGCGGGGGCCGCCGGCGGCCACGATCTCCGCCGCCAGCGCCTTTTCGCCGGGGCCGCCGACCACCCAGACATCGAGGCCGCGTTCGGCCAGCAGTCGTGCCGCCTCCGGATAGTAGGTCCAGCGCTTGGAGGCGCCGACCGAGCCCGGCGCCAGCGCGATGGCGGGACCGCTGCCGAGCCCATTCGCTTGCCGCCAGCGGCTGGCCTCCCCGGCGGGAACCTCGAGCTGCGGCACCGGCCATTCGCCCGGCAGCTTCGCCCCGTCGGGCAGCGCCAGCGCCGCATTCTTGTCGATGAAGCGGGGCAGGGCCTTCTCGCCCCAGCGCCATCGGTTGATCAGCCCGAACCTGGCTTCCCCGACAAAACCCACCCGTTCCGGGATGCCGGCCAGCGCGGGCGCAATCGCCGACTTCCAGGTGCGCGGCAGCACCAGCGCGGTGCCGTAGCCCCTGGCTCGCAGCTGCTGTGCCAGGCCCCATTGCCGGGCCACAGCGAGCCGGCTGCGCGGCAGGTCCCAGACCACCCCAGAGCGCACGCCCGGCATATAATCGACCAGCGGGGCGCACAGCGAGGTGACAAGCAGATCAACCGGCCGATTGGGCCAGCGCTGCTTCAGAACCCGCACCACCGTGTGGCCGCGGACAAAATCGCCGATCCACATATAGGGGACGATCAGGATCGGCCGCGTGTCCGTCGCACCTTCCATCGCGACCCCATCTATTGAATCTAAATTCATATCTTTGTGTCTGGCGGCCGCCCACGTTACTGTGCATGGGGTTGTTTTCGAAATTTTGTGTTTTCTTCGGCTCCGTCGGTAACCGCTCCGCTTCCGTAGGTAAAGCCGCGCCCGCCGTCTTCACCACGCCCGATAACCCAAGTTGCCTGCCGCGCCTGACTGGGGCAAAGCTGGCCTCGCGCAATCTAGGCAGGGGATGGCATGTTGCTGGTGACCGGTGGCGCCGGTTTTATCGGATCGAACGTCGTGGCCGCGTTGAATGACGCCGGCCGCGCCGACGTCGCGGTTTGCGATGTG
>JAYSPJ010000232.1:0-14008 GCA_043722155.1 Bradyrhizobium sp. | reverse complement strand
TCAGCGCCGCAAGGTTGATCGCGCTGCTGCCGGTGACGTGGATCGTGCCGCTGTCGGTGATCGTGCCGCCGGTGATGGTGGTGCCGCTCAGCGTCAGCGCACTGGCGCTATCGACCGTGATGGTGCCGCCGGCATTGGCTACATCAACCAGAATATTTAGGGTTCCGCCGGTGATCTCGATCGTTCCGGAATTCGTGATGCTGCTTTGATTCTTGAAATCGCCGCCCTGGGCAAGGTTGATCGCGCCGGAATTCTGGAGAACGGCGTGATCTGCGAATTCTATCTTGCCGCCGACATTGATGATTCCCGAATTGTCGACAATCGCGTCGGCGCTAACACTGAATCCGCCTCCAATCGTCAACGTGCTTTGATTGATCACCTCCGGCGGCGGGGTCACGATTCCGGTAGGATCACTGAAGTGATTCATGGTCACGGATTTGGCGACTGCCGCAGCGTCAATCGTGACCGGATACGAAGGCGTCAGACCGTGCAATTGATCAGTGATGACGATCACATCATCGGCTGCCGTTGGAACGGTCCCGGTTTCCCAGTTCGCCGGATCGCTCCACAGCCCTCCGGTCGCCGAACCCGAAGCTGTCGTGGCAATCCAGACCACTGCGGGATGGTCAGTGCCGGTAATCGTAACGGTGATGGTCTGAGTGGAGGTGGTGTTCTGCGAATCTGTCAGCGTCACCGTATAGGTGAGCGTAAGCGTTTCTCCCACAGGCACGAAATCCGCGAGATAAACCGGAAGGTCGGCAAGGGTCCAGCTGACCGTTCCATTACCCGTCCCCGTGGCGTCGGTCGCAATCGATACCGTAAGCGCCGTTTCAAATATTTTAAGAGGAGCAGGCGCTATTCCGGATATGTCTTCTATGTCTCCGGATGGATTAGAGAGCACCGCGCTCGTCAGACTGGTAGAAACCGTGTGGGCATCGGTCAGATCGACATCCTTAAACGTCAGCGTTCCCAATGTGGGGACGTTCCCGTCTTGAGTCAGATAGCCGCCCGGTACACTCGTTCCCCCCTCAAATTCGATGGTGAGCGGCCCGGTGGTGATGACCGGCGCGTCGTTGGTGCCGGTGATCGTGATCGTGAACGGTACGAGAGTTGTCTCGTTGTTCGCAGCGAAATTGTTGTCGACCTGCGCGATGTAGGTCAGGGTCAGGGCCTCGCCGGCGGCGAGAAAGTCGAAAGCCTTGTCGGCAACGCGATAGGTCCAGGTCGCAAAACCGGTGTTCTTGTTGTTGGCATCGGGAGTAATGACCAGCGCAACTTCCACTGCCTTGATCGCGCTCAGCTGCACTGCGTTCAGGTTTGCGGTGACGTCGGCATTGAGGGCGTTCTTGTACGCAAACGAACTGAAGCTCGCCTTGACCGTAGGGGAATCGCCTTCGTTGAGATCGGCAAAAATGACCGTGCCGGACCGCGTATCGGCGTCGGAACTGCCGGTAATACCGGCGCGCTCGATCAAAGCGCCGCCGAAAGCCACAGCTGCCGGTGGCCCGGGAATGTGATCCTTACTGTCTGTTGGGCCGCCTGAACCCGAGGAAGCCACCTTGATGGTGGCGGTGACGACAACCGGCTTCTGCTCGACAACCGTTCCATCCGCCGTTTTTACACCTGGCGTTTGGCCTTGAGGTGTCGAACTACCCTGGCTGTCGGTAAACTTGGGGTTGGGGTCCGATAGATTGGTGAATTTTTGCGCAAAAACGTCGGCGATGAGTTTTTGCGCGTCCGGAGACATCGGGGCTGCCGTGGCGAAATTCACATTGCCGTTATTGACCAGCGCGACCTGTCCGGCCTGATCGATCGTCGCGATCTGGGACCCCGTGATCTTGTCAATCAGAACGTACGAACCCGTAACGCCGTTGGGCTCGACCAGGACCTGGAATTTCGCAGCCGGCGCGCCGGCCTGACCCGGCACCTCGAAGTCGATCTCGACCAGCACCGCTGTACCGCGGATGCCCATGGTCGCCACCGGCGTATCGATCTTCATATTGCCGTTTTTCGCGGTCGCGCCAGCGACAAAGGAGATCGTCCCCTGCACCAGGCTGAGCAGCGATGAATTGTTCGACCCGCTGGGGTCATAGACCATCTCGTTGAGCACCATCCTCGCATTCGACGACAGGCCGAACACGGTGCCGTCGATGAAGGTGATGCCGAGCGTCGAATCCGACCCGGCCTGGACCACGTCGCCTTTGTGGACGTTGTCGCCATTGTTCAGAATGATCGAGACGCCATTGCGGATTGCGGTCGCGTTGCCGACAAGCTTGGTGACATGGCCAATGACCTGGGCCGCACCGGCGCTGCCGTCTGCCTGCGCAAATTGCTTATAGCCGGTCAGCGCGCTGATGATGTCGCCGGTGAGATGGGCGCCATCCGGCGAGGCGAGCGCGACGCGCTTCTCACCCTTGAAATAATCCTGCAGGAGAAGTTCGCGGCCGTCCTTTGACAGGATCAGATCGACCCCGGAGCGCTTGAAGTCTCCGGTGAACAACAGATGCGCGTCCGGGACGATGATGGCATCCGACGGCGCGTGCGTAGTCGCCGAAACGACCTGATGGTGTGCATTTGAATGCGCGCCTGGACCGTCGATTGGAACCTTGACGTCGAATTTGTTTTCAAATTTCAAAGGAGCCCCCCCCCCCAAACAGGGTTAATATTTATATAATATTCTCTAAGGAACCGTGCTTATCACTGTACGGAACAATGCGGAACCACTCTAGCTTGTACAAATTTTATTCCAGGGCGCCTTCACGAGGTGTCGTTGCTTGGGAGCATTCAAGGAGATAAAGTATTCGTGAGCTCGGTGTAAATATCCAAACGTCTTTAATCCAGCTATCGGGTCACTCTGATGTAATCAGACGTATTGAAGCCGGAATCGATACTTTTGTTATCTTTCTCCTGCATCGCCTTGCAGGATACTGCGCCAGTTTCTGAACAACAACTGTGAGCTGGATAACAGAACCGGCGATTTCCTCCCGCATTAGCCGTATCCGACGGAAGTCGCTGCCGCACAACCTCAGAATGTTCCCTCCCGCCGTGGCGAGCGATTTCGACGTCCGGAACGCGGCGATCATTAAAATTTTCAACAACCAGGCGAGACCAATTTCAGCCTGTTTCGCGCTTTCCGGCCCGCAGCGGCCGGTTTTAAGTCAACTAAAAGCTCCCCCGCCCATCCTCGCCAGCGAAACGATCCGGTCACGAGCTGGCTAATGAGCCTCGCCGATGCCCGGACATGGGGCGTCAGATGGCGATATCAGGTCACTCGCGCGCGTTACGCGCCGTCATACTTGCCTGCGGCATGGCCTGGTTCGGCCCGGCGGCAGATCTTTCGGCCGGAACGCCGAATTCGTTGCAAGCATCCGATCCGATCGCAAGATCGGCCGAGCCGTTCGGGCTGTTTGCATCGCATCTCACCAGCGGCGGCCTGCTGGTAAAGTGGCAGGGCGTCCAGCGCCGTCTCGACGATGAAATGGTGCAGCTCGCGCTGTGCGAGGGCGATCCCGAGCGCTGCGCCTCGCCGGCTGCGCTGCAATTTCTCGCCATTGTCGACACCGGCAAGGCCCGCGAGGGCCGCGCCCGTCTCGGCGAGATCAATCGCGCGATCAACCTCGCCATCCGGCCGATGGGCGATCTCGAACAGTATGGCGAGATCGACGTGTGGAGTTCGCCGCTCGCGACGCTGACCCGCGGCGCGGGAGATTGTGAAGACTACGCAATCGCCAAATTCATTGCGTTGCAGCGCGCCGGCATTTCACCCGACGATCTGCGCATCGTGATCATGCGCGACACCATCCGCGGCGAGGATCATGCCGTCGCCGCCGCGCGGCTGGATGGGCAATGGCTGACGCTGGACAATCGCCGCATGGCAATGGTCGAGGACGCGCAGGTCAGGAATTACCGACCCTTGTTCGTCATCGATCGGGAAGGGGTCATGCGATATGCCGATGCGCCGCTGCTGGCGAACGTCCGGGGCCGCGATCTTTCGCCTGCGGCGACGACGACATCGACCGTCCAGCCCGGCTTGATCCTGGCCTCCGAATAGGGATCCGACGATTCCTCAGGGGCGCAACCAACAGAAGAGCGCAAGGCTTGTCTCGACTTGCGCTACCGTTGTGCCTCGCATTGATCCGGAGCTCCATCGTGGCGATCGGCCGCCGGGCGTGACCACGGACACTTCCATTCCTTCCAATTAAGTTGTTAGCTTGCACCGGAACCTGCCGGGATTTGGGGCGAGGCGACTGTCGCTCATTCGAATAGCTTGGGGATTGCATGAGCGACGCGGCCATACAGCCCCGCGCGATTTTTCGTGCTATGGGCGCCGGGGTGCAGGCGTCGCTCGGACGCTCCCTCGTCGCCGGCGCGGTTGTCGGGATGCTTTCCATCCTGTTCTACCTGTCCTACGCCGCGCTGATTTTCTCCGGACCGCTCGCGCCTTATCTGGGCTATGGCATTGCTGCGACGTTTATCACCGGCGCGATCGGCGGCGCGGCAATGTCGCTGCGCAGCTCGCTTCCGTTTGCGATCGGCGGTCCTGACGGTTCGACGTCGGCGGTAACTGCTGCGCTCGTTGCCGCGCTCGGTGCCCAGATGGCCGCCAGAGGCGCCGCGGAAGGCCTGCTGTCGGCGACACTGATCGCGCTTGCCTTGAGTTCCGCATTGACCGGCCTGCTGCTCTGCG
Source organism: Bradyrhizobium sp. (assembly GCA_043722155.1). Classification (GTDB taxonomy): domain Bacteria; phylum Pseudomonadota; class Alphaproteobacteria; order Rhizobiales; family Xanthobacteraceae; genus Bradyrhizobium. Next base: position 9,321 of record JAYSPJ010000232.1, on the reverse strand, counting down.
GTCTCGGTCTCGCGCATGCCGGCCGCGCGATCCGCTTCGTTCCATTCCCGGTCATCGGCGGCTTTCTTGGCGGCTCCGTGCTCCTGCTGCTGATGGGCTCCACGGAGGTCCTGACCGGCATTCGCTTTCAGCTGGCCGGGATCGGTCAGTCCGCCGACATCGACATCCTGGAAAAGCTGCTGGCGGGTCTCGCGGTCGCGGCATTCCTGCTGCTGGGCCGGAGGTACTGGAAATCTCCATTCGCGATGCCGGCACAGCTGCTGGCGAGCATCCTGATCTTCTATCTCGCCCTTTTACTCCTGGGTGTACCCGTAGGAGACGCGCAGACCCACGGCTGGACGTTTGCCGCGCCGGCGCCGGCGAAGTTTGCCCCGCCGTGGATGCTCGAATTTCCCCGCTTCCCGTGGTCGGCGTTGCCGGAACTCGCCGCTGATCTCTTCGCCATCATCTTCGTCACCACCATCAGTCTTCTGCTCAACATCACGGGCATTGAACTTGCGACCAAGCGCGAGGCCAATCTGGATCGCGAACTCAATGTGCTCGGCGGCGCCAACCTGCTCTGCGCGGTGCTCGGGGGCTATGTCGCCTGCATCACGGCGACGCGCTCGAACATGAATTTCGCGCTCGGCAGGAGCAGCCGCATCCCCGGGTTGACCGTTGCGACAATGTCGGCCGGGGCGTTGTTGATCAATCCGGAATTTATCGCCTACATGCCGAAATGCGTGCTGGGCGGACTGCTGCTCACGATCAGCCATGACTCGATCAAGAAATGGCTGGTCGGTACCGCACGGCAGCTCGCGCGGCTCGAATACCTGTCCTTGCTGGCGATCGCTTTCATTATCGTGAAATGGGGCTTTGTGCCCGGCGTATCGATCGGGGTGATCTTCGGCTGCGCCACCTTTGCGCTGAGCGCCGGCCGCATCAACGCTGTCAAGTTCGCCTTCGACGGCACGGAATATCACAGCTCGCTCGACCGCGGCCCTAGCGAACTCGCGCTGCTCGGGGCCAATGGCCGCGAGCTGCAGGGTCTGTGCCTGCAGAGCTACCTGTTCTTCGGCTCCGCCAACCGCCTCTACGAGCGCGTCAAGGCGTTGCTGGTCGAACAGCCGCAATGCCGCTTTCTCCTGTTCGACTTCAAGCTCGTCACCGGCATCGATTCATCCGCCACCCACAGCTTCACACAGATCAAGCAGGCCGCCGATGCGCTGGGCGCGCGGCTGGTCCTCGTAAATCTGTCGCCGGCGCTCACCAGCGCCTTCAGCAACATCCGTTTCATAACCAGCGATATTCTGGTCATTCCCGAGCTCGACCGTGCGCTTGAGGCCTGTGAAAATGAAATTATTGCGGCGCACAGCAAAGCCGACGGCGAGACGCGTTCGCTGCGGGACTGGCTGGTGGAGGCGCTTGGCAACGCCGAGCACGCTGAGCTGCTCGCAATGCAGTGTAAGCGTTTCGAATTCGACGCAGGCGACATCATTGCGCATCAAGGCGCGCCCGCCGATTCCATGCACTTTATCCTCGAGGGCCGCGTCGGGATCATCGTCAATCTGGAAGGCGGCCGTTCGGTGCGGGTGCGAAGCCTCGGGCGGCACACCACGATCGGTGAGATGGGCTTGATTACCGGCCGTCCGCGCAGCGCTACCGTGCAGGCCGAAGTCGCCAGCGTGGCCTATGAGTTGCCGGCCGATGCCTTCGAACGCCTGAAGGTCGAGCGTCCGCTCCTGGCCCAGGCGTTGTTTACTTTTGTGATCGGCGTAATGGCGGAACGCCTGAGCTTTGCCAGCCGGGTTATCGGCGTTCTGCAGCGTTAGGGCGGGCCCGCGGCGTCATTTTTCCAAACACGGGGCAATGAACGCAGCTCGATCCCTGGTCAGCACCTTGGCTTCGTCGGCCTTCTTGGTGCATTCAATCATCTTGATCTGCTCGGCGCGCCGTTTTTCGGCGGCAGCACGGTGCTCGGGAGCGACGGAGTTCGGATCAACAAGTTTTTGCGCGACGCCATCGCCCGACCACGACGCCACAATCAGAATCACACCGACGCACAAGACACATCCAGCAGACAATCCACGCATTACCGCACCCCCTGGTCAAATGCCAAGTCAATTCATCCGCCGCGCTATCGCGGCGCCATTCGTATCGAAAAATCAACGCGGCAATTTGACCGCGGCTGATAATTTGATTTCATCGCAACGGCGGAGAAGCTACCATGGTCCAAATGAATTTCGTTTGATTTCTACAGCGGGGACGGCAAATGCGGACGATTATTCTGGCCATCGTTGGGCTGCTGTCAGCATTGACGCACCCGGCACGCGGACAGACTGCGGCGGACCCGGAGCGATTGGCGCGCGAGATGCTCCCGTTGTTTGACAGCAATCGCTGCGCAATATTCAGCAATACAGCGGAGCGGCTGTTTTGCGGCGACCCTGAATTGAACCGGCTGTCCGCAAGGCTGAGCAGCGCGGTGCAGGACAGGCTGGACCGGATTCCCAACCGCCGCCTCGCGATCGAAGAAAACGCGGAATGGATCCGACATCGCAATTCGAGCTGCGACATCTTCAGAAATCAGCAGCTTTCCGTGCAGGACGTCAATTACATCAAGGCCTGCCTATCGAAGGAAACGGAAGAAAGGATCGAGATACTGACTGACCCGAGTTTCGATTGCCTGGCCTCCAATACCACCGCCGGCCTGCTGATATGCAGCGACCCCGACCTGGCCTCTGCCAAGACAGAACTCAATAGCCTGGTTGTCGGCCTGCTCGCCAAGTTGAAGGGCGACGACGCCAAGAGAGCCCTCCTCGAGTACGAGCGATGGAGCAGGGAACGCGATCGAAAATGCGATCTGGTGAACAAGGGCAATGTGCCGCTGGAAGAGTTGACGTCGTCAGAAGCTTGTTTGGCGGATTATTTCAAACAAAAGACCGCCGAGCTCTCCGCAGCCAAGGGCGATCCAAAGCGGATTTTTGCACGGCCCTTGGTCTCACCCCTTCCCGATGCCAATGCCGTCGATCTATGCGTAGCGAAAATCCATGCGGCCAATAGCTGCGAAGGTTTTCTGCTGGTGAAACACGTCTTTGAACTGGACAGCGAAATTGCGGCAACGAGCGCCGTCGTCACCGCCGAAATCGAGATGAGCGTGCTCGCTCCCTTTGCCGTGTGCAGCCCGATTGCATCGGGATGCACCGGATCATGCTGGGATCTGAAATCGGGGGAAGCCAAACGGGTGCCGGCAAGCCGGGACAGTTTGACGCTGGGCCGCCGGGTGAGCATCCAGAAATCGTTCGCCTTTCGGAGGACCGATAGCGGCGGCTGGCGCTGCGATACGGCCGCGCTCCAGCCTGTAGAGGCCGGGGTTGCGATGAGCGGTTTCTAGACTGGTCCCAACCAATTGTCAGCAATCGGCACGCTCCAGATCAATTCGTTCAATCGTAATATACCAACAATTGAACCGTTAGCCGATATTGCAGTGCATCCGAAAGGCGCGTGGCATTCCGGATGGCAGAAATGATGGCGAGACAAAAATTCTCTTTGGCGCTTCGCTTCTACCTTTGATTGACGCATCGCGCAGGCATACCATCCCGGCAGATCCGCCAGAGATCGCCTGGGAGGGAAGATGACACGTTCGCCGCGCGTTGATTTTGGTCGCCGCTGTTTTCGTGACGCCGCCATCGGCCCGCACTGCGATCCGGCCGCCGAAGAAATAGCGATCGTCATTGCGAGCGAAGCGAAGCAATCCATCTAACTGCGCAAGGAAAGAATGGATTGCTTCGTCGCTTTGCTCCTCGCAATGACGGAGGTCTATGTCGAGCCGCCGGGCACACAACAAAAAGGGCTGCGCGAGACGATCGCGCAGCCCTTGATCGTCGGAGCGAGGCTACCCTCAGAACATCAGGCCTTCCTTCACCAGCACCCAGCGGCCGTTCTTGATCTGCTGAACCTGCGTGATGGTGTTGGCGAGATGGTTGGTCTTCGAGAACACGGTCGGCGGCGAATTGAAGATATCCAGGAACTTGTCGCCGGACTCCAGGGCATCGAGCAATTTCTGACCGGTCAGGTCCTTGCCGGCCTTTTTCACATAATGCGCGAACGTCGTCACCGTATTGTAGCCGATGATGGCCTGGGTGTTGGCGTCGGCGCCGAACATCTTCTTGTAGTTGGCGAGCCAGTCCTTCACTTTGCCCTTCGCGGTGTCCTCGTAGGGAATTTCGAAGCCCGAAGCGGCGTAAAGCCCTTCCACCGCTTCCTTGCCGAGCGCCGGCACTTCCAGCACGTTGGTGGGCGTGGCGCCGAGGAAGGTCACGTCCCATCCGAGCTTCTTGGCTTCGCCCATCGCGCCGATGGTCTCGCGGATCACCGTGCCGAGCACGACGACATCGCAGCCGTCGGATTTCATCTTGGCGACCTGCGCGCTGAAGTCGGAGACACCGCGCTTGTAGCTGGTGACCGACGCCGGCGTCAGCTTCATCGCGGCGACCTGCTGGGTGAAGCCATCGAGCACGTTTTTGCCGTACTCGTCGTCCTGGTGCATGATGCAGGGCTTCTTGAAATTCTTCGCCTCGATCATGTATTTGACCGCGGCGCGGGTGCTTTCGACGTAAGGAAGCAGGTTGTTGAACTTCAGCCTTTCCTGCGGCTTGGCCGGGTCGAACTTGAAGGTAAATTCGGCCGCGGTCAGCGGGACCAGCTGCAACACCCCGGCATCGAACAGAACGTCCTGCGCGGCGAGCACGGTCGGCGAACCCATCGGGCCGACCATCGCGAAGATCTTGTCGCGCTCGACCATCTTCTGCGATGCCAGCACCGCACGTTTCGGATCGTAGCCCGAGTCCTCCAGGATCATCTTGATCTTGCGGCCGTGGATGCCGCCGGCGGCGTTGATTTCCTCGACCGCCATCTTCATGCCATTGGAAACCGGCACGCCCCAGACCTTGATCGGGCCGGACAGGTCCTGGTGGGTACCGATGACGATCTCGGTCGCCGAGATGCCTTCATTGGTGACCTTGGTCTGGGCTGCGGCCGGCAGATGGGTCAGCGCGAGGGCGCCCATCGCAAGGCCCAGCGCCTTGAACGATTTCGACATTGCAGTCTCCTCCTGGTTTGGCCCGTGTTGAGCGAAGGCCGGGCCTTTAAATCCTTCGCCATATCCGATTGTCGTTGCCGCTCACGCCACCGCGCGCTCGCCATACATGGCGTTGATCTCGATCGCGTAACGCTTGTTCACGAAACTCCGCTTCAGTTTCATGGTCGGCGTCAGTTCCTCGTCCTCGGGCGTCAGCTGACGCTCGATCAGGAAGAACTTCTTGATGGTTTCGACCCGCGCGAAATTGACGTTCACCGCCTCGATCTCGCGCTGGATCAGACTCTGGATTTCCGGGGCCCGGCACAGGCTGGCATAATTGGTGAAGGGAATGTCGTGGTCCTGGGCGTACTTCTCGACGTTCTCCTGGTCGATCATGACGAGACACGTCAGGAACGGCCGCTTGTCGCCGATCACCACGGTGTCGGAGATGTAGGGCGAGAATTTGAGCTGGTTCTCGATCTCCGACGGCGTGATGTTCTTGCCGCCCGAGGTGATGATGATGTCCTTCATCCGGTCGGTGATCTTGACGAAGCCCTCATTGTCGATCGAGCCGACGTCGCCGGTATGCAGCCATCCCCTGGAGTCGATGGTTTCGGCGGTCTTTTCCGGCTGGTTGAGGTAGCCCATGAACAGGAAGTCGCCCTTGATCAGGATTTCGCCTTCCGGGGAAACTTTCACCTCGCCCCAGGGCGCGGCTTTGCCGACCGAACCGAGCTTGACGCGATCCGCCGGCATCACGGTGGCGACGCCGCAGTTCTCGGTCTGACCGTAGACTTCGCGCATGTCGATGCCGAGCGCGAGATACCAGCGGATCAGGTCGGGCGCGATCGGCGCCGCACCGGTAAAGGCCAGCCGGCAGCGATCGAGTCCCAGCATGCGGCGGATGTTGCGGAACACCAGCCAGTAGGCCGCCTGATTGGCGAGACGTAACGTCAAAGGAGGCGTGTCGCCTTGCAGCTTGTATTCGGTCAGGCGATAGCCCAGCGCCAGCGCGCCGCGGTACATCCAGTTCTGGAACGGGGTCGCATCCTTCAGCGCGATCGTCACGCCGGAATAGAATTTCTCCCAGACCCGCGGCACCGCCAGAAACGCGGTGGGCTGCACTTCGCGAAGATTGTCGGGCACCGTTTCCGGGCTTTCGGCGAAATTCATCACCGATCCCAGCGCCAGCGAGATGTAATAGCCGCCAATCCGTTCGGCGACATGACAGAGCGGCAGGAACACCAGACGCTCTTCGGCGTCGCTCGACGGAAACAGGTCGTTGGCGTGGCGCATCTGGTGGGTGACGCTGCGGTTGGAATGCATCGCACCCTTGGGCGGACCAGTGGTGCCGGAGGTGTAGACCAGGATGGCGAGGTCGTCGGCGCCGCGGCTCGTAACCATCTCATCCCACAGCGCTGCGTGGTCGTTGATGTGATTGCTGCCGAGCGCCAGGAACTCGGCGAGCGACATCACCATCGGATCGATGAAGCCGCTGAGGCCCTCCATGTCGAACACGACGATCTTCTGCAAAGTCGGGCAGCGCGCCCGGCACGACAGGATCTTGTCGAGCTGCTCCTCGTCCTCGGCGAAGATCACCTTGGTCGCGGAATCGTTGACCAGATATTCGACCTGGACCGCGGAATCGGTCGGATAGATGCCTGAGGAAACGCCGCCGGCGCACAGGACGCCCATATCAGCATACACCCATTCCGGCACGGCGTTGGCGATGATCGAGGCGACGTCGCCGGGCCGGAAGCCGATGGCGTGCAGTCCGTAGGCGATTTCCTTCGATATCTGCTGCCACTGCCGCCAGCTGGTGGGCTGCCAGATGCCGAACTTCTTCTCGCGGATCGCAGGCTTATCGCCGCGCGTTTCCACCGCCAGCAGAAAGCTCTTCGCAATCGTGTCCGCCACAGTCAACACTGCGGGATTGGCCATACTTCGTTCCCTCCGCCTTTCGACCCCGCCTGCGGATGCCGGCCTTGACAGCCAGTCTTTTCCGCACGGCAGGACCCGTATTTAACGCCGAATCTTCCCTAAAAGCCAACTCCGCGTCAGCGCCACGTTTTCTTCTTTTTCCAGCGCCGTTCGCCCCGCGCGCCTTCTTCCTTGGCGCCGAGATAGAACTCCTGAATATCCTTGGAATGCATCAGCCGCTCGCAGCTGTCGTTCATGACGACCCGGCCGATTTCCAGGACATAGCCATAATGAGCGGTTTCCAGCGCGATCTTGGCGTTTTGCTCGACCAGCAGGATCGACATGCCCTGCTCTTCGTTGACCCGCTTGATGATCGTGAAGATCTCCTTCACCAGGATCGGCGACAGGCCGAGCGACGGCTCGTCGAGCAGCAGCAGCGTCGGCCGGTTCATCAACGCCCGCCCGATCGCCAGCATCTGCTGCTCGCCGCCCGACAGCTGGCCGGCCGGCTGGTCGAGCCGTTCCCGCAGCCGCGGAAAATAGCCGTACACCAGTTCCAGGTCGCCGGCGACGCCGTCGCGATCCTTGCGCGGATAGGCGCCCATCATCAGGTTCTCGCGCACGCTCAGGAACGGAAACACTTCGCGTCCCTCGGGCACATGGCTGAGGCCGAGCCGCACGATCTTGTCGGCCTCCATGCGCTGGATCGGCTTGCCGAGAAATTCGATCGAGCCCTTCTGCGGATCGAGAATGCCGGAAATGGTCTTGAGCACCGTGGTCTTGCCGGCGCCGTTGGCGCCGAGCAGGGTCACGATCTTGCCGCGCGGCACCTCGATGCTGATGCCTCTGATGGCCATGATCGGCCCGTAATAGCTCTCGATATTGCTGAGCTTCAGGATGATGTCGGGAGCGCTCATGGCATCGTCCTCTAGGCGCCGAGATAGGCGGCAACGACGTCGGGGTGACGCTGCACCTCGGCGGGCGATCCCATCGCCAGCACCTTGCCGTAGTTCAGCGCGATCACGCGGTCGGATACCCGGTTCACCAGCGTCATGTCATGCTCGACCATCAGCACGGTGATGCCGAGTTCGGTCTTCATGTCCCGGATCCAGAACGACATGTCGTCGGTCTCCTCGACATTCAGCCCGGACGACGGCTCGTCGAGCAGGATCAGCTTCGGTTCGGTGCAAAGTGCGCGCGCCAGCTCGATCACCTTGCGCACGCCGTAGGGCAGCCCCGAGATCAGCTTGTCGCGGTACGGCTCGAGATCGAGAAACTCGATCACCTGCTCGACGCGGCGGCGATGGATTTTCTCGTTGGCGCGCACGCTCGGCAGAAACAGGAATTCCTGCCAGAGCTGGGTGGTGGAATGCCGGTGCCGGCCAACCAGAAGGTTGCTCAGCACGGTGGCATTCTCGAACAGTTCGATGTTCTGGAAGGTGCGGGCGATGCCGAGCTTGGCGATGCCGAACGCGGGCTCCTCGGTGATGTCCTGATCCTCGAAGAAAATCCGGCCTGAGGTCGGGTTGTAGATCCGCGAAACCAGGTTGAAGATCGAACTCTTGCCGGCCCCGTTGGGACCGATGATCGAAAGAATCTCGCCCTTCTCCACGGCGAAGGAGACCGCGTCGACCGCTTTCAGGCCGCCGAAATGCAGCGACAGGTTCTCGGCGCGGAAATAACTCATCGGTTACGCTCCGATTTGACGTAAATCTTCTGCCGCTTGAAGGTGGCGCGCTTGTACAGCGGAAACAGCTGGAAGAAGAGTTTGATCTTCAGCCAGCGCCCATAGAGGCCGAGCGGCTCGAACAGCACGAACAGCACGATGATCACCCCGTAAATCGCGCCTTTCAGCCCGTTGGCGGAAGCGAACGCGGCGACGTTGCTCTGGATCTTCGCGGCGAGCTCGGCGCCTGCGCCAAACGTCGCGGCGACGGCGGCGATCATTCCGGGCACATCGTCCTTGAGGTAGGTCAGGAACGGATCGATCATCACGATGAAGATCGCGCCCAGCACGGCGCCGTGCGGGCTGAAGGCGCCGCCGATCAGGATCACGATGATGAACTCGATCGAGAGTTGCAGCGTGAACATTTCCGGGCTGATGAAAGACAGCTTGTGGGCGAACAGGACGCCGGCGAATCCGGTGATCGCCGCCGAGATCGCAAACGACTTGACCTTGTAGAGCGAGACGTTGACGCCCATGCTGCGGGCCGCGGTCTCGCTGTCCCGGATCGCGACGAAGGCGCGGCCGGTCGGCGAGCGCAAGAGGTTGAGCGTGCCGACGATGGTCAGTACCAGCACGGCAAGACAGAGAAAGTAGAACGAGGGGCTGTCGCGCGACACCG
>JAYSPJ010000231.1:0-2447 GCA_043722155.1 Bradyrhizobium sp. | reverse complement strand
TCGGTAGGTCAAGATTGGTGAATCGAGCCGGTTTGCATCAAGGTTTGCGCGCCGCGGGGCGCCGGAGTAGCGAGGTCCAATGACGGCATTGAAACGGATCGAACGCGAACCGCTCTGGGATCTTGCCCACACCCAGCTGCAGGATGCGCTGCTGGCCGGGCGGTTCGAGCCGGGCACGGTGCTGACCTTGCGCTCGCTCGCCGAAAGTTTCGGCACCTCGATCACGCCGGTGCGCGACGCCGTGACCCGGCTGGTGGCGCAGGGCGTGCTGCAGCAGGGCGCGCGCAATTCGGCGATCGTACCGCATCTGTCGCGCCGCGAGCTCGAGCATCTGACGGTGGTGCGCTGTGCGCTGGAAGGACGCGCGGCGCGGGATGCCGCCTCGCATCGGGACGAGGCCGCGCTGCGCCGGCTTCAGGACCGGCTGACGACGATGCAATCCCTGATCGCCGCCCGCAAGCTCGAGAGTTACCTCGAACATCACCGAAAATTTCATTTCGGGATCTACGCCATGTCGGGCATCCCGCTGCTGGTGGAGACGATCGAGAACATGTGGCTGCGGTGCGGCCCGGTGCTGTCCTTCGTGATCCCCGAATACGTCGTTCTGCTGAAAGGCTCGGATCACCACACCGCCGCGCTGAAGGCGATTGTGGCGGGCGACGCCGACGGCGCCGAGCGCGAGATCGTCGCCGACATCACCGAGGCGGCGCATTACCTCGCGGGCCTTGCGGATTCGACAGGGCAGTTGCGCCGCCCGCCCGGCTAAGCCGCCAGATGATGGGCCGATCCCTGGATGATCTTGCCGTCCGCATCGAGCCGCAGATATTCGCAAATCCTGGCACCGCGGTCGTTCGCGTAATGCACCGCGACGCTGTCGGGACTTGCGAAGATGTCGATCAGATCGAACTGCAGATGGGGCACGAGCGCCAGCGCTTTGCTCCAATACATCCGAAGCTTGGCCTTGCCGCGTAATGTTCCACTGGAGTCGAAGCCGAGCGCCTGAATTTTGTCCGAGGTCATCTCGCTGTCCTCGGCATAGAGCGCGAGAATCCGTTCCAGGTCATGGGAATTCCAGGCCGCGATCCAGTCCCGCCCCAGGGCGGCCAGATCGGCGACTTCCTGGGGCTGGCTTGGCATGGTTTGCTCCTGACGCAATTAGGTCAATGATACTTACCTAATGGAATTTTGTCCATGCCTGCAGAAGCATGTGGGCCGCCGCTTTGCGCAGTTGCGAGCACCGCCCCCGTCGCGTAATTGCTTGCCATGACAGCAGCACAGCCAGCAGCAGAGTCGATGCCTTCGGTGGCCTCGGCGCATGACAAGATTCTGATCGTCGATTTTGGCAGTCAGGTGACGCAACTGATCGCGCGCCGGGTGCGCGAGGAGGGCGTCTATTCCGAAATCGTGCCGTTCCAGAAGGCCGAAGCGGCTTTCCGGGAGATGAAGCCGAAGGCGGTGATCCTCTCCGGCGGCCCGGAATCGGTGCACGAGGAGGGTTCGCCGCGCGCGCCGCAGGCGATCTTCGATTCCGGCGTGCCCGTGCTCGGCATCTGCTACGGCCAGATGACCATGGCCGCCCAGCTCGGCGGCAGCGTCGAGGGCGGCCATCACCGCGAATTCGGCCGCGCCGATGTCGAGGTCAAGGCACCGAGCCAGCTGTTCGATTCCACCTGGGCGATGGGCGAAAAGCATCCGGTCTGGATGAGTCATGGCGACCGCATCACCCGGATGCCGCCGGGTTTTGTCGTTGCCGGCATCTCGCCGAACGCGCCATTCGCGGTGATCCAGGACGAGAAGCGAAAATACTACGGCCTGATGTTCCACCCCGAGGTGGTCCACACGCCCGACGGGGCAAAACTGATCCGCAATTTCGTGCGCAAGGTCGCGGGCCTCACCGGCGACTGGACCATGCGCGCCTTCCGCGAGGAGGCGATCGAAAAAATCAGGACGCAGGTAGGCTCGGGCAGGGTGATCTGCGGCCTGTCCGGCGGCGTCGATTCCGCCGTGGCCGCGGTGCTGATCCACGAGGCGATCGGCGACCAGCTCACCTGCGTGTTCGTCGATCACGGCATGCTGCGGCTCGACGAGGCCAAAACCGTGGTCGACCTGTTCCGGCACCACTACAACATCCCCTTGGTACATGTTGATGCCTCAAAACTTTTCCTCGGCGAGCTCGAAGGCGTCACCGACCCCGAACTGAAGCGCAAGACCATCGGCCGGCTGTTCATCGACGTGTTCGATACCGAGGCGAAAAAGATCGGCGGCGCCGATTTCCTGGCGCAGGGCACGCTCTATCCCGACGTGATCGAAAGCGTCTCGTTCACCGGCGGCCCCTCGGTGACGATCAAGTCGCACCACAATGTCGGCGGCCTGCCCGCGCGCATGAACATGAAGCTGGTCGAGCCGCTGCGCGAACTGTTCAAGGACGAGGTCCGCGTCTTGGGCCG
>JAYSPJ010000230.1:0-1572 GCA_043722155.1 Bradyrhizobium sp. | reverse complement strand
ACCCGCGCGTGGCGGCGGTTGATCGGGGCGAGCGGCGGCAGTTTCGCCCCCGCGCCGTGGAACAGGTCGGCGGGGGTCAGGATCTGCAACCTGGGAAAGCGCCCGAACTCGGTCTCGTGGACCCCTGCCGCCGCCGCCTCGGCCTTCATCGGGCCGGTGGGTTCGTAGGCGGACAGGAACAGCGCGAACGGATAGCCCTCGCGTTCCATCACCCCGCGCAGGTCGCGGATCATGGCGACGCCGATGTTGGCCCCGGCCTTGACCGAGATCACCCCGGTGCTGGTGTCGCGGCTGTTCTCATAGGGGTAGAAATGCCCGTCCACCCCGCGGTCGGCGCCCTTGCGCCCGCCGTCGAGCGGATAGCCGCCGACCTTGAGGCAGAACCAGTTCTGGAAATCGTGCGGCTTTTCGGCGGCGAGACGCAGCGCGCTGGCCTTGTCCTTGGGCACGCCGACCACTTCGAATGTCAGCGGCCCTTCGACAGTGTCGTAGCCTTCGTGCATCCGCTTTTCGATCAGGCCGATGGCGAGGTGGGTGATGTCGATCCCGATCCAGCGCCGCCCGAGCTTCTCCGCCGCATCGACTGCGGTGCCGCAGCCGCAGAACGGATCGAGCACCACGTCGCCGGGGTTGGACGAGGCGGCGATGATGCGTTCGAGCAGCGCGCGGGGCTTTTGGGTGGGGTAGCCGAGGCGTTCCTGGGCACGTGCATTAATTGGCGGAATATCGCTCCAAATGTCAGTTAGTTTGGTGCCCTTCTGTTCATCCAAATAGCGCTTGAATCGAGGGCGCTTTGCTACGTCGAAAGCTCCATCCGATTTGGTCGGATACCAAATCAGGCCAGCCTCATCATACTCGGCCATTCGCTTTCTAGAGTAGCGCCAACCCATCGGTGGCGACGGGAAGCCCCGCCATTCGTACATCATGTTCGGTCGGGGTGATGGACTCAATACCGACGTTAGCTGAAATTGTCTGCCATCCGCATCAGCGCTCGAATAATGAGATTTGATGTACGTATCCGAATGTGGTTCAAATGGCTCATTCCAAGTGAACTTGTTGCTTCGTGTGTAGAAGAAAATGGTGTCCGATACTCGGCTCCATGTCTTGCTGTCGCCATGAACGCCAGTCCGTTTCCATCGGACCTCATTCTGGAAACTCTCACCTCCGAACACCGCATCCAGCACCAGCTTGAGATAATGGCTCGCGGTTGGATCGCAGTGGAGGTAGAGGCTGCCGGTGTCCTTGAGGACGCGGTGGAGTTCGACCAGCCGCACCGCCATCATCGCCAGGTAGGCCATCAGCGCGTTGTCGCCGAGCGCGGTGCGGATCGCGGCCATCAGGGTGTGGAGCTTGTGGTTGCCGGTGGCGCGGATGTCGGCCAGCGCATCCTCGGCGCTCGGTCCCCACTGCCAGGTATCGTCGAACGCCTCGATACTGGCGTCGGTGCCCTTGTTGCCATTTGGGCCACCGCTCGGCGCGCGGAACAGCACGTTGTAGCTGGCGTTCGAATTGAACGGCGGATCGAGGTAGATCAGGTCCACGCTGGCGTCGGCGATATGCTCGCGCAGCACC
>JAYSPJ010000229.1:0-1902 GCA_043722155.1 Bradyrhizobium sp. | reverse complement strand
GACGTGAGGGCCAGCTTGCCCTTCGGTCATTGAACGGCGTTTGCGGAACTCCTGTGTAAATGCTTCGCATGACATGACCGTATTCATACGGTCATGTATTTCATTAGCTATTAAACACCCGCGCGCATGGTCACACTGGCGCCAGTGATGCCGCTTGACGAAGCCGGATCGGCTTTCCCGATCATGAGCTCCTCGAAAGGCGGAATAGGTCAAACCGGCAGCTCCCAACATTCCATCTCGTGCCCGCTCGTCGTCGATCAAGGTCATCTTGTTCGCCGCGCTCGGAGCCTACGGCGATCTGCAGTATTTCTACCAGTGGACGGCTAACGCGTTTTGGAGCGGTGAGCCTAATGGCGAGTATCCGCGAAATGGAGACGGCAAGTGAATCTCAAAATCAGGACGATCCTTCCGCTGATTATCTCTGCGCTCGCCATCATGGCGGTAGCGTCCGCCGGGTTCGCCGCTCATGACGCGTTCGTCCGGCGGCAAGAGTCCGAGGCTTTCCTCAAAATCAACCAGATTTCGCAACGGCTGTTGCAGAGTGCCGGTCAATGGGCCGTCGAACGCGGGATGACCAACGCCCCGCTCAAATCGCCCGACGCGCTTCCGGCCGAGCGACTCGCCGCGATCGTCAAGATACGCGCTGTCGCCGATCAGGCGTTTCGCGAGGCCGCGCAACGCCTTCGCGCCGTTCCGGCCATGAAAGCCGCCGAGAAGCAGATCGCCGAAGCCGAAAGCGCTTTCAGGGCATTCGAGACTTTCCGCGGCGGGGTCGACGACAACCTTGCCAAGCCCGGATCCGGACGGACATCGGAGGTCGTGGAGGGTTTCGCACCCGCGATCACCAATCTGATCGAGGTTGCCGCAAACAGGTTGCGGCTGACGCTGGAGACGCTGACCAGCCCGCCGACGGTGCCGCTGACGCAGCTCGTCGGTCTTCGTCATCTGACCGCGCAAATGGCCGAGAATGCCGGCAGGGAGCGCGCGTTCCTCGGTGGCATTATTGGCGCGCGCAGCAAGCTCACCTTGGAGAGAATACGAACCGTTGCACGTACCCGCGGCCAGGTCGAACTCGCCTGGGAAACGATCAGGGCAAGCCGCCAGCGTGGCGATATCCCCGCGAGGATCATCGACGCGATCACCGGCGTCGACAACGAATATTTCGGCACATACGGGCTGGTCCGCGATGCGATCTTCGCAGCGGGCGAGAGCGGCGAATACAAGATCACCGGCAGTGACTATGTCGCGCGCGCGACCACCGCGATCAATGCGATCCTTCGACTCGCCGACGCGATAGGCAACGCGGCCGATCAGGAAGCGACAAGCGAAGCAGCCAGGAGCACGTCCAGCCTGATGGTCAACGGTGCGATCCTGCTTGCCAGCGTCGGTCTCGTGCTGGTCAGCTTCTGGGTTGCGTTTTTCCGCATTCTGCGGCCCTTGTTCGCGCTGACGGGCGCGATGCGCGAACTCGCGAACGGTCATTTCTCGATCGTGCTGCCGGGGCTCGGCCGCGAGGACGAGATCGGCGACATGGCGCAGGCGGTGGAAACCTTCAAGATCAAGGCCGAGCAAAAGGCCCGCGACGAAGCCGAAGTCAAAATCAGGCAGGATCAGGCCGCCGCCCAGCAGCGCAAGGCCGACATGATCAAGCTCGCCGACGATTTTGAAGGGGCCGTCGGCGAGATCATCGAAACCGTGTCTTTGTCTTCGACCGAACTCGAAGCCTCTGCCAGCACGCTCACCGCCACCGCCGAGCGCGCGCAGGAACTCGCGACGATGGTCGCGGCCGCCTCCGAAGAAGCTTCCACCAACGTGCAGTCGGTGGCTTCCGCCACCGAGGAGATGGCGTCTTCCGTCAACGAAATCAGCCGCCAGGTTCAGGACTCGGCGCGGATGGCCGGC
>JAYSPJ010000228.1:0-4171 GCA_043722155.1 Bradyrhizobium sp. | reverse complement strand
TGGCAGACCCACGCGCTCTCCGACGGCAAGGGACTGAACAAGATCGATCCGAAACTCGGCTCGATCTCGACCGCGGTGGGCGTGCTCGGCATGCCCGGCATGACCGCCTATACCGGGCTCCTGGATATCGGCAAGCCGCAGGCTGGCGAAACCGTCGTGGTGGCGGCGGCATCCGGAGCGGTCGGCTCGGCGGTCGGGCAGATCGCGAAGATCAAGGGCGCGCGCGCGGTCGGCATCGCCGGCGGCAAGGACAAATGCGACTACGTCAGGAAGGAGCTCGGCTTCGATGATTGCCTCGATCATCGCGATCCCGATCTGGCCGCCAAGCTGAAGGCAGCCTGCCCGAAAGGCATCGACGTCTATTTCGAGAATGTCGGCGGCGCGGTATTCGAAGCGGTGTTTCCGCTGCTCAATGCCTTCGCGCGGATTCCGGTCTGCGGCCTGATCGCGCATTACAACGACACCGAAGCCACCGCGCCGAAATGGGCCTCGGCGCTGATGCGCAACGTATTGACGAAACGCCTGACCATCCGCGGCTTCATCGTCAGCGATTTCGCCGCGCGCCATGGCGACTTCCTGCGCGACATGTCGGGATGGGTGCGCGAGGGAAAGGTCAAGCACAGGGAATTCGTCACCGAGGGTCTCGACAGCGCGCCCGCCGCCTTCATGGGCCTTTTGAAGGGCGCCAATTTCGGCAAGCAGCTGGTGCGGGTCGGGCCGGACAAGGCGTAAGGCGCCGGACGAGGCGTCCGCTCGCGACACAGAGCGGACGTCGGCGCCGCGATCGCATATCGCTAGAATCCGACGCATTCGATTGCAGGAGCGGTAACCAGCCCGCTTTACGCGCTGTCAACATTCCCCGGATAACAACGAGCCCACGCTGCCAGCGCTTTTTTGGGGCTTGTGAAATGCGTATCATTCCAGCTGTCTTGTTCCTGGTCGCTGCCGGCATCTCGACGGCGTCGGCGCAAGGAGCGTCTTCTTCGTCATCGTCGTCGTCCTTTGCGATGGACCACGGCAACGCGGCTGCCGCCGCGGCAGCTTCGAGGGCCGCGGCTGCGGCGGCGAGGGCCAAGGCGGACGCCATCGCCGCCGGGCGTCCGCTCACCCCCAGCCAATCCACCGACTTCGGCGTCAATGGCCGCGGCGTCGTTCGCCTCGCGCCGCCGCTGACGCCGGAGCAGCAGAAGGCCGACGCGGATGCCCGCGCCGCCTGGCAGGCGCGTTGCCGGCCGACCGTGGTTGCGGATCGCGAAGGGCTGCGCCGGACGCAATATGCCGAGCCCGATTGCGACCTTTCCCGCTTCAATACGGCCGGGGCGCAATAAGCCCAATCAAACCCGTCAATCCGTCATAAACATCGAATTGCGAGTAGCGGGCCGCGCCAATCCACGACCTCCGGTAAAACAACTTTCGCTGACTGGACCATTGTTCAAGAACGTTGCGATTCTCGGAGCACTAATCCACTTCTATTTTCGTGGAAGCGGCGCGTATGCAATCGACGGACTCCTGTCGCCGGCTCCAGCGGACGGTTCGATTTCAACTAGCTAGCGCACCATCCCTTCACCTACATTACATGTCGGATTGTTCGTCAGCCTTCTGGTCGGATACGCGCTTGCAGTCGGCCACAGCCAGTGGGCTTTCGGTCCGCCGGTCGTGCAACTGGCGATGAGCTGTTTCGTGCTGACGTTTCCCCTGTTCTTTGCCGGGATCATCTTCTCCAGCCTGATCGGCGAAACGAAGATCAACATCTCCACGGCGTTCGCCTACAATCTGATGGGCGCGCTGTTCGGCCAGCGCAGCCTGCATTTGAGCCAGCTTCTGGTTTCGGTCGGTGACCAGTTCGACCTGGCTGTCGGCCACCGCCGCCAGCGCGGCCTTGGGCAGCCGGATTTCGAATTCGACCGAAGGTTTTGCCGGGTTGATGCCGAGATAGGCCAGTGCGGCATGCCGCATGTCCCAGGCCACGAAGGCGAGCAGCGCCAGCACCGCCGTGGCGGCAAGGCCGTGCCTCATGACGTCGCGCGAGCTTCGATACCCGGTCCGGAAATAGATGGTCAGAACGATCGCCACGGCCAGGGCAGCGGCGACGCCGGACAGCCCCGACATCAGCATGCCGAGCATGCCGTCCGGGCTGTCGTCCGCCATTTTGAACAGCGAGGCCACGGAGCTGCCGGGCACCTCGGCGACGTGGGGGACACCCTTCAGGGCGGGAGAGGTCAGGTTCATCGCAGCATCTCGAAGGTCGCATTGGTGCCGGTTCGGCCCGAAATAGGTGGAACCGCCTGCAGTTGGTCACGGCTGCGAGGCTTGTGGTTCAATCCGCCGGATCGGGGTTTGTTGTCAGGGCAGAGCCCGCTCGCTATAGCGGGGGCTCGCGCTCAACCCTTGGGGAGGAATTCGATGTCGGTTCAAATGGTTTTGCTGCCGGTCTTCGTGCTGGTGGGGCTCACCTTCGCGCTGTTGCTGGCGACGCGGGGCCGGGCGGTTGCGGCGAGGGAAGGCAGCCCCGGGATCGCCAGCGACCTGTTCGAACTGCCGATGCTGTTCTATGTCCTGATCGCGCTGGCTCAGCCGCTGCGCCATGCCGACCTCGTGATCGTCATGCTGTCCTGGGTGTTCGTCGTCACCCAATTCGCGCATGCCGGCATTTTCCTGACCTCCAACGATGGCCGGCAGCGCGGGCTGGCGTGGTACGCGGGGGTGCTGGTGTTGTTTGCGATGTGGCTCTACTTCATGCTGAGGATGCTATTGTTGATCTAACCTCTTCTTGATTCGAGAGTATTTCGAAAGGATTCAATGACTCCCGCCGCGCGGCTCTCGGCCGCCATCGAACTGATCGGCACCATCGACGCGCAACGCGTTCCGGCGGCGAAGGCGCTGAAGGAGTGGGGCACCGCGCATCGCTATGCCGGCTCCGGCGATCGCGCCGCGATCTCCGGCCTGATCTGGGACGTGCTGCGCCGGCGCGCCTCCAGCGCCTGGATCATGGACGCCGATACGCCGCGGGCGCGGGTGCTGGGCATGCTCCGGCTGGAGCGCAAGCTCGATACCGACGCGATCGCGGCCCTGTGCGACGGCGGCCGCTTTGCGCCGGAACCGCTGACCGAGGGCGAACGCTCGGCGCTGACCTCGCGGTCCCTGCTCGAGGCTCCCGCGCATGTCGCCGGCGATTATCCGGAATGGCTCGACGGCCATCTGGCGCAGGTATTCGGCGACGACCGGGTAGCTGAGGCGACCGCGATGGCGAGCCGGGCGCCGCTCGACCTGCGCGTCAACACGCTGAAGGCCAAACGCGAGAAGATGCTCACTTCGCTGGCTCATCTCGGCGTGCAGCCGACGCCGTGGTCGCCGATCGGCCTGCGCATCGAACTCGGCGCCGACGCGCGCAATCCCGGCATCCACGCCGAGGAAGATTTCATCAAGGGCGCCATCGAGGTGCAGGACGAAGGCTCGCAGCTCGCGGCCTTGCTGTCGGCGGCCAAACCCGGCGAGCAGGTGATCGACCTCTGCGCCGGCGCCGGCGGCAAGACCCTGGCGCTGGCGGCGATGATGCAGGGCAAGGGGCGGCTGATCGCGACCGACCACGACAAGCGGCAGCTGGCGCCGATCTACGAGCGGCTGTCGCGCGCCGGGGTGCATAATTGCGACGTCCGCACCCCGAAGGGGCCGAACGACACGCTGCTCGACATCCATGCGTCCGCCGACCTCGTGCTGATCGATGCGCCCTGTACCGGCACCGGCACCTGGCGGCGCAATCCCGATGCCAAATGGCGGATGCGTCCCGGCGCGCTCGAGGTGCGGCTGAAGGACCAGGTCGCGGTGCTCGACCGCGCCGCCGCACTGACAAAACCGGGCGGCCGGATCGCCTACATCACCTGTTCGGTATTGCCGCAGGAAAACGGCGAGCAGATCAGGGCTTTTTTGGGCCGCCATCCGGAGTTCTCGGTGGTGCCGCCGGAGCA
The DNA here is from genome assembly GCA_043722155.1 of Bradyrhizobium sp. Taxonomy (GTDB): domain Bacteria; phylum Pseudomonadota; class Alphaproteobacteria; order Rhizobiales; family Xanthobacteraceae; genus Bradyrhizobium. Next base: position 206 of record JAYSPJ010000228.1, on the reverse strand, counting down.
AACCGTAACGGTGCTGTGGGACAAGGCCGAGGAATTCGCAAAAGCCGCGCTGCAGTCTCCGGAAGGCTGGCTGATGACGCCACGCCGGACGGGGACTGACGGGTTTTTCGTGTCGGTGCTGAAGAGGAAGGCGACGTCTTAAGGAGAGCCGTCATTCCGGGATGGTCCGAAGGACCAGACCCGGAATCTCGAGATTCCGGGTTCGA
>JAYSPJ010000227.1:0-9927 GCA_043722155.1 Bradyrhizobium sp. | reverse complement strand
ATGACGTCGCCGGGAAACACCGGCGCGTCGCCGCAGCCGATCGGGCCGTTGATCTCGATCGCCTGGTGCAGCGTCAGATTGGTCGGCGCGCTCGGCCGGTGGTGAAAGGCCGGAAAGCCGAGCTTTGCGATCTCGGCCGAGTCGCGAAAACCGCCGTCGGTGACGACGCCGGCGACGCCGCGCTGCATCAGCCGCGTCACCAGAATGGCGCCGGCCGACGCCGCGCGGGCGTCCTTGCGGCTGTCCATCACCAGCACCGCACCCGGCGGGCAGTCTTCCACCGCCTTGCGTTGCGGATGGGAGCGGTCGCGGAACACGTCGAGCTTGTTGAGATCCTCGCGCGCCGGCATGTAGCGCAAGGTGAAGGCTTCGCCGACCAGCGCCGGCTGATCGGCCCCGAGCGGGTGCACGTCCTGAATGCACTGGCTGCGAAAACCGCGCTTGAACAGCGCGGTGGCCACAGTGGCGGTAGAGATGGTTTTCAACTTGTTGCGGGTGGCGTCGCTGAGTTTGGTCATGGTCTTCGGTCCCCAGTATTGTCGTTCCGGGATGGTGCGCCAGCACCAGACCCGGAACCTCGAGATTCCGGGTTCAATGCTTCGCATCGCCCCGGAATGACGGGTTGAGTCAGTAGATCGATGGTTCATCGACCGGCTTGCCAAAACCGGTTTCGAGGAAATCGAAATCGCAGCCCTCATTGGCCTGCTTGATGTGCCTGGTGAACATCCAGCCATAGCCGCGCTCATAGCGCCGCTCCGGCGGCTTCCATTCGGCGCGGCGCCTGGTCAGTTCGGCTTCCGAAACATCGAGATTGATGGTGCGCGCGGCGACGTCCAGCGTGATGCGGTCGCCATTGCGCACCAGCGCCAGCGGCCCGCCGATATAGGATTCCGGCGCCACATGCAGGATGCAGGCGCCGTAGCTGGTGCCGCTCATGCGCGCATCCGACAGCCGCACCATGTCGCGCACACCCTGCTTCACCAGCTTTGTCGGGATCGGCAGCATGCCCCATTCCGGCATGCCCGGCCCGCCCTGCGGCCCGGCATTGCGCAGGATCAGCACATGGTCGGCGGTGACGTCGAGATCGGGATCGTCGATCGCCTTCTTCATCGAGGGATAATCGTCGAATACCAGCGCGGGTCCGGTGTGCTTGAGGAAGCGCGGCTCGCAGGCGCTGGGTTTGATGACGCAGCCGTCCGGGGCGAGGTTGCCCTTGAGCACCGCGAGCGCGCCCTCGGCGTAGATCGGATTTTCGACCGTGCGGATCACGTCGTCATCGTAGACTTCGGCGCGCGCGATGTTTTCGCCGAGCGTCATGCCGGTCACGGTCATGACGTCGAGATGCAGGTGCTCCCTGATCCGGCTCATCAGGCCGGGCAACCCGCCGGCATAGAAGAAATCCTCCATCAGATACTTGTCGCCTGATGGACGCACGTTGGCGATGACCGGCACCTTGCGGCTGGCGGTTTCAAAATCGTCGAGACCGATGTCCTGGCCGGCGCGGCGCGCCTGCGCGATCAGATGAATGATCGCGTTGGTCGAGCAGCCCATCGCCATCGCCACGGTAATCGCGTTCTCGAACGCCTTTCGGGTCTGGATTTTTTGCGGCGTCAGATCCTCCCACACCATCCCCACGATCCTGCGGCCGCATTCCGACGCCATGCGGATATGACCGGCGTCCGCCGCCGGGATCGAGGAGGCGCCCGGCAGGGTCATGCCGATCGATTCGGCGATCGCGGTCATGGTGGAAGCGGTGCCCATGGTCATGCAGGTGCCGTAGCTGCGGGCGATGCCGGCCTCGACATCGACCCAGTCCTTGTCGGAGATCTTCCCCGCACGCCGCTCGTCCCAGTATTTCCAGGCGTCGGAGCCGGACCCCAGCGTCTTGCCCTTCCAGTTGCCGCGCAGCATCGGCCCCGCCGGAAGGTAGATCGTCGGCAGGCCCATCGAGGTGGCGCCGAGCAGCAGGCCCGGCGTGGTCTTGTCGCAGCCCCCCATCAGCACCACGCCATCCACGGGATGGCCACGCAGCAGTTCCTCGGCGTCCATCGCCAGCATGTTGCGGTAAAGCATGGTGGTCGGCTTCAGGAACGATTCCGACAGCGACAGCGCCGGCAATTCCATCGGAAAGCCGCCGGCCATCAGCACGCCGCGCTTGACGTCGTCGACCCGGCTCTTGAAATGCATGTGGCAGGGCTGTGCGTCCGACCAGGTGTTGAGGATCGCGATGACGGGACGGTCCTTCCACTCCTCCGGCGCATAGCCCATCTGCATCGCGCGCGAGCGATGGCCGAAGGCGCGCAAATCGTCGGGCGCGAACCAGCGCGCGCTGCGGAGCTGGTCGGGTGTTTTTTTCTTGTCGGTCATATCGGGGTCATTCCTGGGCTCAAGACTGCGTGCCCCACTTTTGCACGGTGTTGCGCTCGATGGTACGGGGAAGATCAGGTTTTCGGCCACGAGGCCGATCGCGATCACGGCCGATACCTTGTCCAACATTCGGCACCCATGTGATTATAATCGCCTGCCCGTCGCGACTATCCCGTGAAGTTCCAGCGAATCAAATCCGTCGCGACCGTGTTTTCGATTCCTGTCTGCCCTGAACCGTGCAGATGAGGAGTTTCCCGGCCATCGTTTTGACAGAATCGGCGAATCGTCATCCTCCGGAAGGGCTTGCGCGCGAATGCAAATTCGGCAAAGCCTTTTGCAGCTGACGGTTGATTTGATTCCAGATTCTACCCGGAGAGATGGGCTTGGCAAAAATCCTGATCGTGGACGATGACATTGCAGTGCAGGCGACCATCCGGCTTCTGCTGGAGCGGGCCGGCCACAGCGTTGTCGTCGCCGGCGACGGCCACAAAGGGCTGGCGATATTCGAAACAGGCGAATTCGACCTGCTGTTTCTCGACATCTTCATGCCGGGAATGGACGGCTTTGAAACCATGCGGCGGGTGCAGCAGCAGCAACCCCTGATCCCGATCATTGTGATCTCCGGCAATCCCGTCACTTCCGATTCCGGTTCCGGCCCGGATTTCCTGACCATGGCCACCAAGCTCGGCGCGGTCACAAGCCTGCAAAAACCCTTCAAGCCGGCTGCCCTGCTGGCGGCCGTTACCGCTTCTCTCGAAGCCGCACAGCGTGCATCGTCCCCATGCTTGTCCGCCGGCGAGGTTGCTTCGCGCCCATAAAGCGGAATAGCGTTGATCGTCCCGGCCAGCCGCGCACCATGGCTGGATAAGAGTGGCGCGAAGACCGAGATGACGCTTGCAACCAGATTAGCCGTCGCGATGATTCTGCTGGTTGCGGTCGCGGTATCCGCGGTCGGATGGCTGAGCTATCGCGGCCTGGAACAGGCGATCCTTCCACGTGTGCTTGATCGCATGGAAGCGCATTCGCGGCTGATTGCGGCCGATCTCGAATCCTACGTCGGCGGCGTGCGTGGCGACATCGCAAGCTTTCGAAACGCCGCTGCGCTGAACGGCCTCATTCGCGCGCATCTGGCAGGCGGCACCGATCCCGTCGATGGCGTCTCCGCAACAACATGGCGGACGAGGCTTACGAGCGGTTTTACGGGCATCCTCGCAGCCAAGCCTTCATATTCCAAGCTTTGCATCATCGGCCTCGATGTCGACCAGCGCGAAATCTTCCGCGTCGACCGCGCGGGCCCGAACGGTGCGATTCGGAATGTTCCCGAGCCGGAATTGCGTCGAAAGGCCGTGCCGAACTATTTTATCGAAACGGTCCAGTTGTCGCCGGGCGAAATCTACGTCTCGCCGGTCAGTGTGGATGGGCGTACCGGGGGTACCGAGGGGCCGAATAACCCGACGCTGCACGTTGCGACGCCGATTTTCGCGCCCGACGGCAAACCGTTCGGTATCTTGCTCATCAATGTCGACATGCGGCCGGCGCTGGATCGCATCCGGTCCTCGATGCGGCAGGGTGGAGCGATATACGTCGTCGACGGACGCGGCGACTATCTCGTTCACCCCGATCCGGCCCGCGAATTCACCTCACAGCCGGGCATGCCGACCGGCTGGCAGAACGACTTCCCGGATCTGGCGTCGTCGCTCGGAGCAAGGCAGAGCGTCGCGCAAATCCTGACGGATCAGGCCGGGAGGCCGGGCGGTATTGCCCTCGCGCCCGCCGTTTTGGCCGGCAAGGAATGGGTCGGCGTCATCGAAACCATGCCGAACGCCATCATCATGGCGCCGGCCGCGGCGATCCGGACCAGTTCCGTGCTGGTCGGGCTGATCGCGGTGCTGTGCGCGGCTGTGCTGGCTGTGCTGGTTGCGAGGTCGCTGACCCGGCCGATCGTTCAATTGACGGCGGCCGTCGAGGGCGCCGGCCGCGACGGCTTGAGCACAATTCCAGTCGATGCGGACGGCGAGACCGGGGTACTCGCGCGCGCATTTGCGCGCATGATGGACGAGGTGAATGCGAAAACCTCCGCGCTCGAACGCGAGGTTCAGGATCATCGCCGCACCGAAGCCGCGCGGGACCACTACGCCGCGCGCGAGCGCATTTTCGGCGCCGCGGTCGAATCCTCCAATGACGCCATCGTCACAGAATTCCTCGACGGCACCATAACCGGCTGGAATCCAGCCGCGGAACGCCTGTTCGGATATACCGCGGCGGAAGCGGTGGGCCAGAGCATCGATCTCATCGTGCCGCCAAGCCGGGCGGAAGAGGCGAGTGACATCCTGCGCCGGATCAGCTGGGACGAAACGATCGAGAACTACGAAACCGAGCGCTTGCGCAAGGATGGCCTCTTGGTCGAGATTTCGCTCAGCGCATTCCCGATCAAGACGCCGTCGGGGGATATCATCGGTGCGTCAAAGACCGTCCGCGACATTACGGCAAGCCGGAGAACCGAACACGCACTACGCCAGCAGATCGAGGAGCGACGCCGCATCTTCGACACTTCCCAGGATCTGATCCTGGTGATCGATCCCAGGGGAGTTCTGGTTCAGGTGAGCCCAAGCGCCGAAGCCATCCTGGGATACACGCCGAAGGAAATGGTCGGCCGCAACGCGAGCGAATTCCTCCACGCTGACGACCTCGAGATCAGCCGCAAGGAAATGCGCCTGGCACGGCGCGGGCTGCGCGCGCAGAATACCGATTCGCGCTACATCCATAAGGACGGGCGGATCGTGACGCTGTCGTGGATGGGCACATGGTCGGAGCCGGTCAGGCGGTATTTCTTCGTTGGCCGCGACATGACCGAAAGCCGGCTGGCGCAGGAAACATTGCGCGAAAGCGAACAACTGGCGCGCGGCATCATCGATACCGCGCTCGATGCCTTCGTCCAGATCGACGAGAGCGGCCGCATCCGAAACTGGAATTCGCAGGCGGAAAAGATCTTCGGCTGGTCGCACGGTGAAGCCGTGGGACAAAAGCTCGGCGAATTGATCATTCCGGAAATCCACCGTGCCGACCACGCGTCAGGCATCGCGCGCTTCCTGAGCACCGGAGAAGGCCCAATTCTCGGACGCCGGATCGAGATCGAAGCGCTGCGACGCGACGGAAGAGAGATCAAGGTCGAGCTCAGCGTCACCGCGTTGAGGCGCCGTGACGGGGTCGTGTTCAACGGATTCCTACGTGACCTGACCGACAGGATCGCGGCGGAGGACCGGATTCGGCAGGCCGAAAAAATGGAGGCTGTCGGCCAGCTCACCGGCGGCATCGCGCATGATTTCAACAATATCCTGACGGTCATCACGGGGACCATCGAAATTCTGGCCGAAGCCGTCGAGAAGGAGCCGCAGCTCGCCGCCATCACCAGGATGATCGACGAAGCCGCGTCACGGGGCGCGGATCTCACCCAGCATCTGCTTGCGTTTGCCCGCAAGCAGCCGCTTCAGCCGCGGGAGACCGACGTCAATACGCTGATCATCGACACCGCCAAGCTGCTGCGGCCGACGCTGGGCGAGCACGTCGAGATCGAATCGGTATTTGAAGACGAAGCATGCATGGCGACTGTCGATCCCAGTCAGCTTGCGACCGCCATTCTCAATCTCGCGCTCAACTCCCGCGACGCGATGCCCAATGGCGGCAAGCTCATCCTCGAAACCAGCATGGCCTTTCTCGACGAAAGCTACGCCGGCATGCACGGCGACGTCCGGCCCGGACGCTATGTGCTGATTGCCGTGAGCGACACCGGTATCGGGATTCCTGCCGCCATACTCGACAAGGTGTTCAACCCGTTCTTTACGTCAAAGGGACCCGGCAAGGGCACCGGCCTCGGCCTCAGCATGGTCTATGGTTTCGTGAAGCAGTCCGCCGGACACATCAATATCTACAGCGAGGAAGGCCACGGGACCACGATCAAGATGTATCTACCGCCGGGCACCGGAACCCTGTTTGCTTTCGAGGGCGCGCTCGCACCAGTCGTTGAGGGCGGCCACGAAACCATTCTTGTCGTTGAAGACGACAAGCTGGTCAGAGACTATGTGCTGACGCAGCTGCACTCCCTGGGCTACGTCACGCTGGATGCAGCCAATGCGGCGGAAGCGCTGGCCATCGTCGGAGCCGGCAACCAGTTCGATCTGCTTTTCACCGACGTGATCATGCCGGGCGCGATGAACGGCCGCCAGCTCGCCAACGAGCTGCAGAAAGCCAGCCCCGGGCTCAAGGTGCTGTTTACCTCGGGCTACACCGAAAATGCGATCATCCATCACGGCCGGCTCGACTCCGGAGTCCTGCTGCTCGCCAAGCCGTACCGCAAGTCGGATCTGGCCGCGATGATCCGCAAGGCGCTCGCCGGTTAGAGCATTTCCGCGATATGGAATCCGGTTGACCCGCGCCCCGGCGCAGGCATGGATCGGCCCGCGCCAGTTCAGGAACCACGCGACGCGGTCATTACAATTCGAATGAGATCGGCCGCATTCCTGGCGCCGAGCTTCTTCATGATGTTGGCGCGATGATCTTCGATGGTGCGCGGGCTGATTCCGAGATGGCGCCCGGCTTCCTTGTTGGAAGCGCCCGACGTGAATTGCTCCAGCACTTCGCGCTCGCGCCGCGTCAACGGTTCCCGCCCCGGAAAATGAAGCGACGCGGTTCTTGTCGCGGAGTTCTCTGCCTGCCGGCGTGCATATGCCCCGATCGCCTCGTCGAGCCGGGCCACGATTTCGCTGCCGCGAAACGGTTTTTCGATGAAATCCAGCGCGCCATTCTTGATCGCGCTGACCGCCATGGCGATGTCGCCTTGGCCGGAGATCATGAAGATCGCGCGGGATAGTCCTCGCCGGAAAGTTCCTTCAGAATATCGAGGCCGGATTTTCCGGGAATATTGACATCGAGCAGGATGCAAGCTGGCGTCCGGGAGCGCGCAACCGCCAGCAGGGCGGCGCCGTCCGCAAAGCAGATCACCTGATAGCCGCCCGCCGACAGCACCATCGACAGGGTGTCGCGGACGGCGGGGTCGTCATCGACCACGAAAATCTCACGTTGGGAAGCAGGGCTCTCAGCCATGTGCCAGTTCATCCACGGTGAAAAGCACGCATATTCGCCGCACGATACTGCGCGCAATACAGATTCGAGCCCGCCCGTATTTGTACGGGAGGCAGACTTAACGCACAAGTAGCACCGCGGCCCTAAAACGGAGTGCAGGAGAGCAATCATGCAGGCGGCAGCAGGCGGCGGAGTTTCGAGCCCATCCGGCGACCGGAATGACGGCCATCATTCGATCGTTTCGGAGCTGGTTTCGCTGATCGAGCACGTCCAGGCCAGCATGCAGCTGCTTGAAGCGGCCATCGCCAGGGAAACGGCTCCCGGCAACCAGGATGCTGCCGGCAACGTTTTCGTGCTGGATGACGTCACCCCCCGCTACGTGAAGGCAAATGCCGCGCTGAATACCTGCAATGCCGGCCTCGGCGTGGCTCTTCACTATCTGCTGGATACCGGCGCGGCCAGACACGAAACCGGCGCGGTCGCGGCGACCGACCCCCGGCCGGCTCGCATGATCAACCGCACCTGAAACGCCCGGACCACCGCGCTTCGCGTGCGCGTCCAGGGCTGGAATTGAAAGGCCGGCGCGCAAGTCCGCCGACCCGAGATCGGGTGCCTTCAGGACCGGCGCTACGGCGTAGAGCACGACCCCGTCCACCTGCGCATCACGGTACGGGCAAGCCCAGGGAGATCCTGCCGTCAGGCGCCTACGAGCGACTCCTGTGACAGGCCACCGCCCTGCTTCTTTTTGTTCTTTCCCTTCAGAAAGGAAACGTCAATCTCGGCGCCGTTGACGCGGACAAGCTCGCATCGCCGATAGGCGAGGCCGGTCGACGACAACAGCAGAAAGAACTCCTTCAGATTGAGGCCCTGAATCGAGCCTTCCACGGTGAGTATGGCATCGTTGTCGGAGATGGCGTTGAGCAGGCAGTCGCGGCGCCAGGTTCCGTCAATGCCCATGATACAGACGCCATATCCGCGGCTGAACGTCACGCGTTCCGGTGCTTTGGCGCTGTCGCTCATTCGTCAACGCCCCGCCATCGCAGCAAGCTTCGGCGCAGCCACGCCGACGGCCGACGGCTTTGCCGGCGCCGCGCGTTCGGCGTTGGGCCGGTAGAGGCCGCGCCGGTCCGGGAAAGGCTTGAAGACATCGGTCAGCCCGACCACGGTCTCCGCCGCACCCAGCACGAGAAAGCCGTCCGGCTCGGTGATCTTGGCGAGACGATTGAAGATGTTAATCTTGGTGTCCTGATCGAAATAGATCAGGACGTTGCGGCAGAAGATCACGTCGAAGACGCCGAGCTGGGAGAAGTCGTGCAGCAGATTGAGCTGCCGGTGCTGCACCATCGCGCGAATGTCGGGGTTGATCTGCCAGAGCTCGCCGGTCTGCTTGAAGTATTTGACGAGCATTTGAATCGGCAGACCGCGCTGCACCTCGAACTGACTGTAGATTCCCGCCTTGGATTTCTCGAGCACTTCCTGCGACAGGTCGGTGGCGATGATTTCGATCCGCCAGCCGGAGAGCGCGGCGCCCATTTCCTTCAGGCACATCGCCAGCGAATACGGCTCCTGGCCGGTCGAACCGGCGGCGCACCAGATCCGAATGCTCTTTCGGCCAGCGCGCGCCTTCAGGATCTCCAGCATGATCGAATCGCGAAAATGGTCGAACGGAACCTTGTCGCGAAAGAAGAAGGTCTCGTTGGTGGTCATGGCCTCGACCACCTGGGTGGCGAGATCCGCGGACCCACCCTTCATTTTTTGTACAAGTTCGGTAATGCCGGACAGGCCTGCTTTGCGCGAAAGCGGGAGCAACCGGCTTTCAATCAGGTACTGCTTGTCGACCGACAGATCGAGACCGGAGCGGTCCTTGAGGAGTTTACGCAGGTATTCGTAATCGGGCGGGGTCACTGGCGGCCTCTCGTTACAACACTACAGACAGAACCGGACTATTCCGGCACCGCGATCAGACCGACTTCCTGGAATTTGGCCGCGACGATGTCCTTGTCGAACGGCTTCATGATGTATTCGTTGGCGCCACCTTCGAGCGCACGCGAGATATGCTCGATGCCGTTCTCGGTGGTGCAGAACACCACCCTGGGCGAGTCGCCGCCGGGCATGCGGCGCAGATGACTAAGGAAGTGGTAGCCGTCCATCACCGGCATGTTCCAGTCGAGCAGCACCGCTTCCGGCATGGCACGTTTGCATGCGACCAGCGCGTCGACACCGTCTTCGGCTTCGATGACATTGAAATCCAGCCCTTCCAGGATACGGCGCGCGATTTTTCGTACGATACTGGAATCATCGACAACGAGACACGTTTGCATTCCTAGGCTCCTTCTTTTACGAGCGGCACATGCCAATCACTAGGCGGCGAGCGAGGTCTTCGGCACGATTTCGAGGACGCGGTCGACATCGAGGACGACCATGAGCTGGCCATCGAGGCGATGCACGCCGCCGGCGAGCTTGGCCATGCGGGGATCGAGG
>JAYSPJ010000226.1:0-3988 GCA_043722155.1 Bradyrhizobium sp. | reverse complement strand
GTCAGCGCGCAGCGCGGCGCCCGCGCGCCCTCGATCCCGGTGGTGAATCGCTTCGATGTCAGCCTGCGATCCTCCGCCGCCAGAACCGTGCCGACGATGACGACCTTGCCTTCGAACTGGCGCCGAAAGAAATCCTTGTCGCCCTTGGCGGCGCAGGAACTCAGATCGGCAAGCGAATAGGTCGGGATGTCGTCCGCGCCACCCTCGAAATTGAGCGTCATCGTGTTGGGCACGGCGCCCGGAATCCGGTAGCCCGCCAGTTCAGCCGTTCCGGCGGCCTTGAATTCCGGCTTGAATTCCGGCTTGAATTCCGGCTTGGCGTTGAGCGCGCGTGACGCCAGTTCGAGCGCCATCGAGGGCACCGGATTGCCGTCCACCGAGAACGTCAGCGGCAGCCGGCGGACGACATCGTCGCTGTCGGTATGGACGTTGAGCGCCCGGAGATTCTGTTGCTGGCGAACCGCGATGCGTTGCCCCGGCGAGGGCCGGATCGGCTGGTCGCCGCGCAGAACCTCCCCCAGCACCAGCTTGCCGGCGGAGGAAGCCGCCGCGAGCGCGCGAAGAAAATCGCGATCGAAACCGCGGACCTTTTCTCCGAACATGCCGTCGCCGAACGGGATCTCGGACTGCTCGATCGACTTCTCGAACACGATGTCGAAGCCGACGACCTTGGCGCCGCCCTCGACGATCGCGCCCAGAACGCGGCCGATCTCACCGGTCCATGTCAGCGTCGGCGAGCCCTTGAACGGCGGAGTCTGGTAGGTTTCCTCGTCGATCGCGACCACGACCGCCGGCGAGGCGGCGGGGTCCTGCCTCCTGCCGAACATCTCCCAGCGCAGCGCCGTGAGAATGTCGATCGACAGGCCGTGGGCGATGTTGAATACGGGCGAGACGGACACCGCGGCGCAAATCACGATGATGGCAGCGACGGCAATGGCGTCCCGCGTCGTGCGCCCGATATTCAAAGCCTGATGCCCGACAAAGCCTATTCCATACGCAGCAGGCGGCCGACGATCGGCGTCGGACCGGCCTTGGCCTGGGGATCGACCCGGAACACGATCCTGCGAGATGCGAATGTTGCCGCATAGGTCGCTCCGGGCGTCAGCGATTTGCTGGTGCCGGCAAGATCGTAGAACCTGCCCTTGAGCTGGTTTCCGGTGAGCTCAAACTGCTGGCGCTCGCCCTTCTGGTCGAGGCGATCGAACACAAGCGTGCCGCGCCCCCTGGCTTCGACCAGGGGCGAGGCGCCGTACAGCGTCAGCTGAGGGCTTGGCGATGCGTCTTTTGCCACGCTGCGGACGACAGTCGCAGCGATGTCGCTGGTCGCCCGGGTCGTCGCGTGCGCCTGAGCCGGATCGCATTCCGTCTTGGTGCCATCGACCTCGGCGAGGTGGACCTTGCTCTCATCCTGGCCGACGATGATCATGCCTGTGCCGCTGATGGTTTCGCGCCGGCAGGATTTCATGTAGCCGAGCACGACCGAAGCTCCCGGTCCGAGCTTGATGACTTTTCCCGGCACAACGTAGTCCATGAACTCGGCGCCGGTGACATTGCCCTGAACCTCTTCCACGACTGCAACCGGCGACTGGGCGATCGCGGATCCCGCGAACCCCATGACGCCGACAACGACGACAATCGCTTTCTTCATCCGAAAAACCTCATCACCAGAGGCGAAGCCGGGCTCAACAGCGAATTGAGCCGAAAGCTTCGCAATCAGACATCGAAAACCGCCAGCCCCGCTATTTCGCTTCGCCGAGTGCCGGGAACGAAGGAAGTATCATACCGCTAGTCCGCTTCGCCCGCAGGCGAATGTGACCTACATCACGTAACCGCGAACCGGGGGCTACTGGCATCGAACCCTTACTACACGAGCGCGCTCAAATCGAGCCAGGGGCGGTCGGCGCGGGACGGCGCAACGCCGCGTAGGTGAGCTGGATCACGGTTGCGCGGGCCAATCCAGTCTAGTCTTCAGTCATTCACAGGCCATTGATGTCACGGATGGAGATCGCGATGAGCAAGATCTTTACGGCGGTCAAACCTGCGCTCTCGGCGATCGACGCCGTCATCACGCGCATGATTTTACGGTTCTGGATATCCACGCTGCAGGCGCAGCGCCGGCACGAGCGCGAGCCGCAGCATTGATCGGGTCGCCTTGCCCTGCCACGGCGTTAGCGTAATCGTGATTGTCATCGCCCTGCCATTGTTGCCAACCATATCCGGACTGATCGCGGCAGGTAGGGAGAGGAACGGACATGGCGATTTGCCTGGTCGCGCCGCGTCATGGACGCATCGCGCTTGTGCTGCTCGTGTTGTCGCTGATGACAGGCGCCCGCGCCCAGGATGCGCCGCTACCTCAGCAACCCCCGGCGGCAACGCCGTCCGGGCAGAAGGCGGGCGCAACCGGCGCGCGCGGCAACGCTTCGAATCCGCCGGCCGCCGAGCAACCTCGTCTGCCGCCGGACTCGACCACCAAACACACGCTCGCACTTCCGGGACGGACACTCGACTTCACCGCCACCGCCGGTTCGATTCCCCTGTTCAACGACAAGGGCGAGCCGCAAGCCGATATCGCCATCACCGCCTATCAGCTCAACGGCGCCGACGCGCGCACCCGGCCGGTGACCTTCCTGTTCAACGGCGGGCCGGGCGCGTCCTCGGCCTGGCTGCAATTCGGCACTGCCGGACCGTGGCGGCTGGCCATCAACGCCGACGCGGTAACGTCCTCCGCATCCCCTGAACTGTTGCCCAATGCCGAGACCTGGCTCGACTTTACCGATCTGGTCTTCATCGATCCCGTCGGCACCGGCTACAGCCGATTCGTCGCGAGCGGCGAGGAGGTGCGCAAGCGATTCTATTCGGTCGACGGCGACGTCAACGCGATCGCAGTCGTGATCCGCCGCTGGCTGGAGAAATCCGGTCGCCTGCTGTCGCCGAAATTCGTCGCCGGTGAAAGCTATGGCGGGATTCGCGGGCCGAAGATCGTTCGCAATTTGCAGGTCGACCAGGGAGTCGGGGTGAGGGGCCTCGTTCTGGTGTCGCCGTTGTTCGACTATCGCGAATTCACTGGCTCCAGCCTGCTGCAATATGTCTGGAGCCTTCCCTCGATGGCGGCGGTGGCGCGGGAGGCCAAGGGGATCAAGGGGGCCAAGGAGGGGGCCAAGGAGACAGAGGGTGCCGTGACCCGGGCCGACCTTGCCGATGTCGAACGCTATGCCCAAGGCGAATTCCTGGCCGATTTGATCAAGGGAGTTGCCGACGTCGAGGCGACGACTCGGCTTGCCGACAAGGTGGCTGCATTGACCGGGATCGATCAGGCGGTGAGCCGCAGGCTGGCCGGGCGCTTTGCCGTCGGCGAGTTTCGCCGCGAATTCGACCGGCGCAACGGCAAAGTGACCGGCCGCTACGACGCCTCGGTCCTGGGCTTCGATCCCTATCCGGATTCGAGCTTCCATCGTTTCGGCGATCCCTCGGGCGACTCGCTGGCCGCGCCGCTGACCAGTGCGGCGGTCGACCTCACCATGCGCAAGCTCGACTGGCGGCCGGACGGCTCCTACCAGTTGCTCAATGGCGCGGTGCAGGGAGCCTGGGATTTCGGTCGCGGCATCAATCCGCCGGAGTCGATGTCCCAGCTGCGGCAGATTCTCGCGCTCGACCCGAAACTGAAGCTGTTGGTGGCGCACGGGCTGTTCGATCTGGCGACGCCGTATTTCGGTTCGAAAATACTGCTCGACCAATTGCCGGCCTACGCTTCGCCCGGGCGGGTTAAGCTGGTGGTCTATCCGGGCGGCCACATGTTCTATTCGCGCGATGCCTCGCGCCAGGCGTTTCGAAGCGAGGTCGAGGTGCTGATGAAGTGAGGTCTCCACCGTCTTTGCGAGGAGCGCAAGCGGCGAAGATTCCATGGGGAGTGGATAGCGGCCAGGTCTGGAGCCAGACTGAGGTTGCTAAAAACCACTCAACCTGGAGACGACAATGTTGCTCGATCATC
>JAYSPJ010000225.1:0-2050 GCA_043722155.1 Bradyrhizobium sp. | reverse complement strand
CCGCTCGGCCGCTTCGTCGCCTGGACGGCGGCGGGCTGCGAACCGGACGAAATGGGTATCGGCCCGGTGTTCGCGGTGCCGAGGCTGCTGAAGCGCCATGGTCTGAAGATCGAGGACATCGATATCTGGGAACTGAACGAGGCGTTTGCGAGCCAGTGCCTGTATTCCCGTGACAAGCTCGGCATCGATCCCGAGAAGTACAACGTCAACGGCGGCTCGATCGCGATCGGCCACCCCTTCGGCATGACCGGCGCGCGGTGTACCGGTCACATCCTGCAAGAGGGCCGTCGGCGCAAGGCCAAGTGGGGTGTCGTGACCATGTGCATCGGCGGTGGCCAGGGCGGCGCCGGCCTGTTCGAAATCTACAGCTGAGATTTGTCTCGGTCCGGCATGGGCCGGCATCAAAAAGACCAGCAGCGCGACGGGCAACCGCCGCGCTGCTTTGTTTTTAAGTCCGGCTGGCACCATCCCGGCAAATTGGAGGTTGTCCAACGTTTCGGTTGGCCCTGCCGCAATGCCTCATGATATACGGGAAATATATGCTTGGGATGGGCGCGAAGGCACGCCGGCCTTTGCCTTCCAGCGGCCGCCACGAGGAACGATTTGAAGTCGAAAACGCCAAGGAAAAGCCGGTCCCGCGTCGCTGAAAGCGAGGACGGCACGCTGACCGATCGTGCCTACCGCGAACTCGAGGAGATGATCGTCACGCTGCAATTATCGCCAGGAACGGTATTGTCGGAGCAGGCGCTTGCGGTGCGCCTGAAGATCGGCCGGACCCCGATCCGGGAAGCCTTGCAGCGCCTCGCGCGGGACGGGCTTGTGGTGATCATGCCGCGGCGCGGCATCATGGTCTCCGAGATCAATCTGCGGTTGCAACTGCGGCTGCTCGAGGTGCGGCGCGAACTCGAGCGGCTGACGGCGAGGCTGGCGGCCGAGCGCGCCACGCCCGACGAGCGCCGCGAATTCGCCGAGGTCGCCGAATCCATGCTCGCCGCTGCCGCGAAATCCGACGACATCGCATTCATGCGGCTCGACCAGCGTTTTAATATTCTGATTGCGACCGCCGCTCGCAACGAATTCGCGCGACGCTCGATGGGACTGATGAACGCGCTGTCGCGCCGGTTCTGGTACCAGCACTATCAGGAAGTCGCGGATCTGCCGCTTGCTGCAAAACTGCACGCCGCGGTCGCCCAGGCGGTATCGCAGAAGAAAGCGAAGGCAGCGGCGACCGCATCGGACCGGCTGATCGACTACATCGAGGATTTTGCGCGCAAGACACTCGATACGTGACGAATTGCGTATTCACCTCGCGCCGCTTGCGGGGAGAGGGAAAAGCCCAGCGGTATCAGTCAAACGTAATCACGCTGCGGATGGCTTCGCCGCGTTTCAGTTCGGCAAAACCGTCATTGATCTCGTCGAGTGTGATGCGGCGGGTAATCATCTCGTCCAGCATCAGCGAGCCGTCGAGATAGGCACGCGCCAACAACGGAAAATCGCGGCGCGGACGGGCGTTGCCGTAGCTGACGCGGCGGATGCGCTTCTCTTGCATCAGCGAACCCCAACGGAACGTGACGTCCTTGTTGACGTCGATCTTGCCGAGCCAGACGATCTGGCCACCCGGCCGCACCGCTTCGGAGGTCATCCGAAACGCCAATGCACTGCCGGCGGATTCGATCACGACATCGACGCCGCGGCCGCTGGTCTCGCGTTTACCAGCGGCAATCGCGTCGTCCTTCGATGCATCGACGCCATGGGTGGCCCCCATCTTTGCGGCCAGCACCAGTTTGGCCGGGTCGATATCAACAGCGATAATGGCCCCGGCGCCCGCCAGCCGCGCACCCTGCACCGCAGCGAGGCCGACCGCGCCGCAGCCGACCACCATCACGGTATCGCCATGCGCTATCGCCCCCAGATTGAGCGCGGCGCCGACGCCGGTCATGACGCCGCAGCCGATCAGGCAAGCCCGGTCGAAGGGCATTTCCCTGGGAACCGGAATCGCCTGCTGGTCGGACACGATGCAGTATTCGCCGAACGATCCCAGGAACATCAG
>JAYSPJ010000224.1:0-3835 GCA_043722155.1 Bradyrhizobium sp. | reverse complement strand
CCGGGAAGACAAAACGCGCCAGCCAGTTGCCTTGCGGATCCTGCTGCCAGTTCACGAAATGATTTG
This sequence comes from Bradyrhizobium sp., assembly GCA_043722155.1. Lineage (GTDB taxonomy): Bacteria > Pseudomonadota > Alphaproteobacteria > Rhizobiales > Xanthobacteraceae > Bradyrhizobium. Next base: position 3,769 of record JAYSPJ010000224.1, on the reverse strand, counting down.
AAGGCGTGACCTTGAGCGAATAGCTCAGGATCGGCGTGCGGGTATGCGGCGCCGGACGCTGGCGGATGGTTTGAGGGCCGAGGTCGATCGGTCGGTCGTATTTGTAATGCGTGACGTGATGTAGTGCGACGAAGATCGACAAAGCCTGTGTGCTCCAGCAGCTTTTTTGAGCAGAACACCGGTTCCGGCTGACATCAAGCACTAACAACGGGCAGCGATTGCCTAGGATAGGTGCGGAAATACGGGCGAATGGCGAATAGGGAGTAGCGAACAGGGAATAGTTCCATTCGCCATTCGCTCGCTTACATCGTCGCCCCGAGTACCCACGGCGCAAACTCGGCGCCGCCGAAATCAAAACTCTCGCTCTTGGTCGGCTGGCCTGAAGCCGTCTTCAGCATCAGATCAAAGATGCGCTGGCCGCATTGCTGCACCGTCTCCTCGCCGTCGAGGATGGTGCCGCAATTGACGTCCATGTCGTCTTCCATCCGCTTGAACATCGCCGAATTGGTCGCGAGCTTGATCGAGGGCGCGGGCTTGCAGCCGAACACGCTGCCGCGGCCGGTGGTGAAGCAGACGAGGTTGGCGCCGCCGGCGACCTGCCCGGTCGCCGCGACGGGGTCGTAGCCGGGCGTGTCCATGAAAACGAAACCCTTCTTGGTGATCTCCTCGGCGTAATTCACGACATCGACCAGATTGGTGCTGCCGGCCTTGGCCATCGCGCCGAGGGATTTTTCAAGGATAGTGGTGAGGCCGCCGGCCTTGTTGCCGGGGCTGGGATTGGCGTTCATCTCGGCACCCTCGCGCTCGGTGTATTCCTCCCACCAGCGCATCAGCGCCACCAGTTTTTCGCCTACCTCGCGGCTGACCGCGCGGCGGGTCAGGAGATGTTCGGCGCCGTAGGTCTCCGGAGTTTCCGACAGGATCACGGTGCCGCCGTGACGGACCAGCAGATCGCTCGCCGCCCCCAGCGCCGGATTGGCCGAGACGCCGGAGTAACCGTCGGAGCCGCCGCATTGCAGCGCCACGGTCAGCTCGCTGGCCGCGACCTTCTCGCGCCTGACGTTGTTGGCATCGATCAGCGCCTCGCGCACGAAGGCTGCGCCGGCTTCTACGGTCTTGCGGGTGCCGCCGACCTCCTGGATATCCATCGCGCGCAAACGTCCCGCCAGTTTCTGCTCCTGCATCAGCCCGCCGATCTGGTTGACCTCGCAGCCCAGCCCCAGCACGATCACCGCGGAAAAATTGGCATGCCGCGCGTAGCCGCCGAGGGTGCGGCGGAGCACGCGCAGCGGCTCGTCCTGCGTCATGCCGCAGCCGGTCTTGTGAGTCAGCGCAACCACGCCGTCGACATTGGGAAAATCGGCCAGCGGATTGTCGTGCGTGAACGGATTCTTCTTGAAGATATCCGCGACCATGCCGGCGACATGCGCGCTGCAGTTCACGGATGTGAGAATGCCGATGTAGTTGCGGGTCGCGACGCGGCCGTCGGGACGGCGGATGCCTTCAAAAGTCGCAGGCAGATCGAAATTCGGCGTCGGCGTGACGTCGACGCCGAAGGCATAGTCCTTGGCGAAATCGCCCATGCCGCAATTCTGGGTGTGGACGTGCTGGCCCGGCGCGATCGGCGATGTCGCAAAGCCGATGATCTGGCCATAGCGGCGGATCGGCTCGCCGGTCGCGATCGGCCTGATCGCCACCTTGTGGCCCGCCGGAATCCGCTCGGCGGTGGTGACACCGTCCGCCACCACCATGCCGGGCGGCAGGCTGGAGCGTGCGATCAGCACGCCATCATCGGGATGCAGTCGAATGACGGGTGCCGGGGTCATGGGACGTCTCCTGTGAGTTGGGCGAATGGCGAGTAGCGAGTGGGACTACTTCCACTCACTGACTCCCCATTCGCTACTCGCTATTCGCTATTCGCTATTCGCTATTCGCTATTCGCTATTCCGCTAGCTTACGCCTTGCCGCCGGAATCCTTGCGGGTCTGGTTCACCTGCATCTTGGCGTAGGTCGCCATTAATCCGCTTTCGTTCGACAGCGTCACCAGCTTGAAGCCCATGTTGATGGCGCGCGCAGCACCCTCGGCGCCCGAGCAGTGGATGCCGGGATAGAGGCCGCGCTTGCCGCATTCCTTGATGATCTTCTCGTAGATCTTGAGAATTTCCGGCTCGTCGCGGTCGAGCTTCGGCACCAGCCCATAGGAGAAGCCCAGATCGGAGGGCCCGATATAGACCCCGTTGATGCCCTCGACATCGAGGATCGATTCCATGTTCTCGACCGCCGTCTTGGTCTCCATCATCGGCAGCAACACGATCTCGTCGTTGGCGGTCTGCTGATACGAACCGGCCGAGCCATACATGCCGGAGCGGATCGGGCCGTTGGAGCGCGTGCCCTTCGGCGGGTACTTGCTGTAGGCGACCAGGTTTTCCGCTTCCTGCCTGGTGTTGATCATCGGGCAGATCACGCCATAGGCGCCGCCGTCCAGCACCTTGCCGATGATGCCCGGCTCGTTCCAGGGAACGCGAACCATCGGCGTCACCGGATGGCCGTTCATGGCCTGAAAACATTGCACCATCGACTGGTAATCCTGCACGCCGTGCTGCATGTCGACGGTGACGCTGTCGAAGCCGCATTGCGCGATCACCTCGGCGGAGAAGCCCGACGGGATCGCCAGCCAGGCGTTGACCACGGCTTTGCCCGAGGCCCAGACTTTCTTGACGTTATTCGTTGTCACTTGGTTTTTCCTTCCATGTTGTCGAAACTCACCTCATTGCGAGGAGCGTAGCGACGAAGCGATCCAGTCTTTTCTATTCCCATGGATTGCTCCGCGGAGTTTATCATCGGGCGGCACTTCGTGCCGACCCGTTGGCTCGCAATGACGGTCTTAAAGACTATGCTGTCGCGTTCTGGATACTGACTTCACTGACGCCGACCTCGCGGGCGGTATTGACGATCGCGGCCCAGGTATCGTCAGGCAGGGGCACCCCGTTCCTGGTGCGGGCGGCGCGCATTTTCCGTTCGGTATCGCCGGGGATCAGCACGGCATCGACGCCGGCCACCGGCTTCGTCGCCCTGATGAAGTCGCTGTAGCGCGAGATTTCGCCGTCGAAGAAATTGCTGGTGTCGACCACCTTGGGATCGATGTAGATCGCGAGCATGCCGTTGGCAAAGCGCCGGTCCCCCGACGTCGCGCCGGTGCCGGTCAACGCACCGCCGAGCAGTTCGCAGATGAAGGCGAGGCCCGAGCCCTTGTGCTCGCCGAATGCACGGATCGCGCCCGATCCCTTGGTGTGGTCGCGCGGCCCCTCCGCGCTGTGCGGTCCGTACAGCACCGCCGGATCCTCACTCAGCGTGCCGTCGGCGTCGATCAGCGCGCCCTTGGGCAATTTCTTGCCGCCTCGGCTGGCGACCAGCACCTTGCCCTCGGCGACGATCGAGGTGGCGAAATCCAGCACGATCGGATCCTGTCCAACGCGCGGGATGCCGACGCAATAGGGCGCGGTCGACAGCCGCTTCTCGACGCCGCCATAGGGCGCCACCAGCAGCGAGCCGGCGGCGTTGACGAAGTGGATCGAGACCAGTCCTTCGGCCGCCGCCATTTCCGCCCAGTCGCCGACCCGGCCGATATGACCGGCATTGCGCAGCGCCACCGCTGACAGCCCCGCCTTCTTGCATTTCTCGATGCCGATCCTGACCGCCTGCGGCGCGACGGTTTGTCCATAGCCGAACTTGCCATCGACCACCGCCAGCGACGGCGTATCGACCACGA
>JAYSPJ010000223.1:0-4967 GCA_043722155.1 Bradyrhizobium sp. | reverse complement strand
TCGCCGCGCAGGATCTTTGCGAAGATGTTGTTGGTGTCGTAGGCGGGCATGGCAGTTCTCCTGATATCCAATCCTGATCTCACTTCGGCAGGTTAATCGTCAAGACGGCTCTTCGGCAGCTTTGCGAAACGGTCCGGCGTCGGTGAGTTCGCGCACCGCTTCGGCCACATAGGCGCGTTCACGCTTCAGATACGCGTCGATGGCGCGGGCGAGGCCGGGGTCGGCGATGTAGTGTGCGGAATAGGTGGTCTGCGGCAGGTATCCGCGCGCGATCTTGTGCTCGCCCTGCGCGCCGGCCTCGACGGTTTTCAGGCCGCGCGCGATGGCAAAATCGATCGCCTGATAATAGCAGACCTCGAAATGCAGGAACGGGTGATGTTCGATCGCGCCCCAGTGGCGGCCGAACAGGGTGTCGGAGCCGATGAAGTTGATCGCGCCGGCGATCCAGCGTCCCCCGCGCTTGACCATCACCAAGAGCACGTCATCCTCCATGCTTTCGCCGATCAGCGAATAGAACGCGCGCGTGAGGTAAGGGCGGCCCCATTTCCGCGAGCCGGTCTCCATGTAGAAGTCGAAGAAGGCGTCCCACGCGTCTTCGGTGATGTCGCCGCCGGTCAGCGCGTGGATCGTGATGCCCTCGACGGCAAGCGCCTCGCGCCGTTCCCGTTTGATCGCCTTGCGGTGGCGCGAATTGAGGGTGGCGAGGAAATCATCGAAACAACTGTAGCCCTGGTTGTGCCAGTGGAACTGCTGGTCGGTACGCTGCAGGAATCCGTACTCGGCCAGGAACTTCCATTCCGCTTCGCGGGCAAAGGTGACGTGGACCGATGACGCCTTGGTCGCGTCGCACAGCGCGACCAGGCCGCTGGCCAGCGCGGTGCCGATGCGCTCGTGATCGACGCCGGCGCGGATCAACAGGCGTGGGCCGGCGGCCGGGGTAAAGGGCACCGAGGCCTGCAGTTTCGGATAATAGCGTCCGCCGGCGCGCTCATAGGCATCGGCCCAGCCGCGGTCGAACACGTATTCGCCCTGCGAGTGCGATTTCAGATAGCACGGCACGATGCCGGCGATCGCGCCGTCGAGCTTTGCCACGAGGTGGCGGGGTCCCCAGCCGGTCCGCGCGCAGGCCGAACCGGACTCTTCCAGCGCAGAGAAAAAAGCGTGTGAAACGAATGGGTTATAGGGGTGTCTTAAAGCGATGCCGGACTCGACCGTGTCCTCACGTGAAGCCAGAGTATCGAGTCCATCAAGGCTATCCGGGCCGCATGGCGGATTGGCGCAGGCATCCCAATCCGTCGCCGGAATCTGGCTGACGGATGGCAGCGATTCGAGGGTTATTTCGGAAGACGCCATCGATGATTTGAACCGGTCACGCGTTGCGATCAGCCATCGCGCATGGTGACCAACAACGCCAAAGATCGGGCATTGCGCCCGCGACTTCAAGGGCAAGAGAACGGCAGGTGGCGCGTATCAGCTTCCCGGCCGAAAGCCCTCGAAAATCATCTGGTCCGCATAGCGCGCGGCGCGCTCGCGCTGCTCCGGGGTGCGCACGGTCCAGGTCAGCAGCGGCAGGCCGAAGACATGGCGGGCGATCCAGGGCGCCGGGGCCGGCAGCTGGTTGACCCAGAATGCCACGAAATGCGGCCGGGTGCGGAACGCATGGCGCAGATGCAGCATGCCGTGGCGCTGCTTCGGCGTCAGTCTGTTCCAGTAGTCATCATCATAGTCGCGCTGGGCAATGATGCCGCGCGGACGCTGCGGCATGTTTTCGCGCAGCGCCAGCACCTGGTCCGGGTCGAACGACATCACCGCTGCCGGTCCCGAATAGCCGTCAAGCACCTCCGCCATCCGAGCCACCAGCTTGCGGTCGCCGTCAAAATGGCTCTTCACCTCGATCACCAGCGGCACGCAGCCTGCCACCAGCGCGCAGAGATCGCCGAGCGACATCATCCGTTCGGAAGTGTCCCTGAACTTGACTGCCCTGAGCTCGGCCGCGGTCTTGGCGAGCAGGGGGCCTGAGCCTTCGGTGAGGCGGCCGAGCGCGTCGTCATGATGCACCATGGCCTCGCCGTCGGCGGTGAGCTGCAGATCGACCTCGATCGCGAAATTGCCCTCGATCGCGGCGGTAACCGCGCCCGGCATGTTTTCGATGATACCGCGCGCGGCGTCGTGCAGCCCGCGATGGGCTACCGGCCGCGCCGTCAGCCAGTCAGGGGCGCGCATCTTGCGCCTCCCTTACGAGACCTCGAATACCCCTTCGACCTCGACCGCCGCGTCCGACGGCAGCGAGGCGACGCCGACGGTGGTGCGGGCATGGCGTCCCTTGTCGCCGAAGGCCGCGACCATCAGGTCGGAAGCGCCGTTCAAGACCTTGGGCCCGTCGAGAAAATCCGGGGCCGAATTGACGAACCCGCCGAGCCGGACCACGCGGACCACCTTGTCGAGATCGCCGAGTGCTGCCTTGATCTGCGCCAGCAGGTTGATGGCGCAGCCGCGCGCCGCGGCGTTGCCCTGCTCGATGGTAACGCCGGCGCCGAGCTTGCCCTTGGCAATCAGCTTGCCTTCCGGATTGACGCAAACCTGGCCCGAGACGAACAGCAGGTTTCCGGTGCGGACGAAGCCGACATAATTCGCCACCGGGTTCGGTGGCTCGTGCAACATCACCCCATGCGCCGCAAGTTTCTGCTCGACCGTACCCGCCATGATTCGTCCCCGTTTGAATTGACCATCACCCGACGCGATCGGGCCGCTTTGTTTCGCGCATCGTGCCATCACATGCAAGCCAGCGCCGATTTGTCTGGAACATGCCGAAAAACACCGCAGTCCGGCCGGCAATTCGTGCTTTTTTGTGAAACGGCCCTAGTTGCGGCGCAATAGGGCGGTCATTAATGTGAGGATTCACGGCGCAAGGAAGAGAATACATGGCTCGCTGGTTCCGGATTTCGCCGCGTGATGTCCGCTCGCTGCTGCTTACAGGCGCCGCTGTTGCCGTAGTTGCAGGCTTTGCCGGCAGCAGGGCGGAGGCCGCGGCCAACGGTTCGTTTCTCGCGCATCAGGCGCTGTATGAACTCAAACTGGTGAAGTCGCGCGGCTCGAACGCGATCAACGGCGCGCGCGGGCGCATCCTCTACAATTTTTCCGGCAGCGCCTGCGAGGGCTACACCTCGGAATTTCGCCAGGTCTCGGAGCTGGACAGCGGCGAGGGCAAGGTCACGCTGAGCGACCTGCGCTCGACATCCTGGGAGGATGGTGACGGCAAGAGCTATCGCTTCAAGATCGCGACCCGGATGAACGACGCCGACTCCAGCCCGGTCGACGGCATGGCGGAACGGAGCGGCGATCAAATCACCGTCAAACTCAAACAGCCTGAAGCCAAGACGTTCACGCTCGACGGGTCGACGGTGTTCCCGACCGAGCAGATCCAGCGCATCATATCGGCTGCGCGCGAGGGCAAATCCGTGCTGGAGCTGACGGTCTATGACGGCTCGGACAATGGCGAAAAAGTCTACAATACGTTGTCGGTGATCGGGCAGCCGATCCCGGGCGATCGCAGCATCGCGACGCCCGATCCTTCCACCGCCAACGACGTCATGAAAGCGCTGACGCGCTGGCCGGTCACGGTGAGCTATTACGACCGCGACGCCAAGGCCAAGGAAGGCGAGCAGACCCCGGTCTATGCGATGTCGTTCGAGCTGTTCGAGAACGGCGTCTCGCGGGCGCTGGTGCTCGACTACAACGATTTCGTCATCTCTGGCGCGCTCGGAAAGTTCGACGTCAAGGATTCCAGGCCGTGTAAGTGACGACGTAGCCGTCATTGCGAGCCAACGGGTCGGCGCAAAGCGCCGCCCGATGACAGGCTCCGCGATCCATGGAGCCGCAAGCAAGCTGGATTTCTTCGTCGCAAGTGCTCCTCGAAATGTTGGCTGTGAGACTTCGGCGACGCAATCTTCGTAGGGGCCGTTCGTGTTCGTACCCGGATTGCGCTTCGCTCCATCCGGGCTACGCATCTACTCCTCCCCCGCCTTTTCCGGCCCGTCATAGGCAATGCCCCTGATGACCGCGGCATCGCCGAACTTCTTGCGCAGACCGTCGATGGCGCGTTCGGCATGGGCGGAGCGGCGGTCCAGCATGTCGGTGTCGTCGGCCAGCGATCCCAAGCGCAGTGCGCTGACGCCGGCGCCCATCAGACGGAACGCGGTGCCGTCGATTTCCTTCGCCAGCATTTCGCGGGTGACGGCGAAGATCTTGGCCGCCAGCTGGGTCGGGGCGTGGATCGATTGCGAGCGGGTGCGCTGCCTGAAATCGGCGGTCTTCAGCTTCAGGGTGATGGTCAACCCTGAAAGGTCGCTGCTCTTCAGCCGTGACGACACTTTCTCGCAGAGCCGCCACAACGTCTTTTCCAGCGTGGCAAAGTCGCGGATGTCGGTCTCGAAAGTGGTCTCGTTGGAGATGGTCTTGGCGCCGCGATCGGGCACCACGGGACGATCGTCAATGCCGCGCGCCAGCCGCCACAGCCGGCGGCCCTCGGCCGCGAATTGCTTCATCAGCTCGATTTCATCGGCGCGCTGCAGATCGGCGATGGTGCGGAAGCCGCGCTGCAGCAGCTTTTCCTGGGTTGCCGGTCCGACGCCGTAAATGAATCCGATCGGCTTGTCCGCCAGCATCAGGCGCGCCTCGTTCTGATCCATCGCGGCGAAGCCGCGCGGCTTGTCCATGTCGGAGGCGATCTTGGCGAGGAATTTGTTGCAGGACAGGCCGACCGAAACGGTAATGCCGATGTCGCGCTCGACCTCGCGGGCAAAACGCGCCAGCACCTTGGCCGGAATCATGCCGTGCACGCGCTGGGTGCCGGCCAGATCCAGAAATGCCTCGTCGATCGACAACGGTTCGACCAGCGGGGTCAGCGCCTGCATGGCATGGCGCACCTCGCGGCCGACCCTGACATATTTTGTCATGTCGGGGCGGAT